>JBCBSA010000251.1:0-4696 GCA_039819425.1 Planctomycetota bacterium | reverse complement strand
CAATTATTGAAGCGGAAGTCGTGAGCGACGACGCGGCCCCGCGGGTCGTGGACGAAGAGGGGGCCGAAGTCGCGGACCCAGGAATCGTCGGTGGGGATGCCTAACTCGTCGGTGGTACGGACGCGGACGGCGGAGGCCATCGCGTCGCACCACGCGGCGTGCTGGGCCTTCGCCTCGTCGAGCCGGCCCGGCCAGGTCTCGGGGTTGTGCGGCGGCGTGACCCAGACGGCCTCGGTCAGCTCCCACTCGGCGGGCCAGCGGTAGGGGGGTGTCGGGGCGGCGGCGGGCATGGGGGCAATGTAGCCCGTCGGTCAGGGCCCGCGTTCGGCGGACGTGGGCTTCGCGAGGTTTCCGAGGATTTGCGAGGGCTCCCGGGGGTTCCCCGGTGCTTGGGTTACACTCCCCGATCGCGGTGCCCGTGGTGGGCGGCCGTGTTTTTTCATTCTCACTCGGAGCAGTTTCATCATGGCAGAGAACGAATCCCAGACGACCGTCATCGGCGCCGACTCGTACTTCAAGGGCGAGATGCAGTTCGAGCGGACGGCCAAGATCATCGGCCGGTTCGACGGCAAGATCAGCGGCAAGGGCGAGTTGCAGGTCGCCCAGTCGGCCGCGTGTAAAGCCGACATCGAGTCGTCGGTGGCCAACATCGACGGGTCGATCGAGGGCAACATCACCGCCAAGGACGCGGTCAAGCTCACGTCCAACGGCAAGGTCAAGGGCGACATCACCGCGACCAAGATGACCATGGCCGAGGGCGCGTCGTTCTTCGGCATGTGCGCGGTCGGGCCCGACGCGGCCAAGGGCGCCCCCGGAAGTAGCGGCGGCAATAGCGGCAGCGGTGGACCGTCCCAGGGCGGCGGCGCTTCCGGGGGCGACACTTCCGGGGGCGGCCAGCAGTCCTCGAAGAAGTAAGCCCGACCGCTCACCGTGATCGCCGGTGATCGGCGGGCGTCTGCGCGCCCGTGGTGCGGTGATCGCGTGGGGGGTGGTGCGCGGGTGTCGCGCGCCGCCGAGGCTTATTTCAAAGGACTGTCGTTTGTCGCGCGCGGCTTGCCGCGCGTGGTCGTCGGACGCCGGACGCACGCCTACTGGCGTACCCGGGCCTCGTGGTCCGTTTCCCGCTCCCCGTTGGGTCTGTTATGGCGCGGAGTCTGCCCCCCAAGACGGTGCAGTGCTACCACTGTGACCACCGATTCGAAGTCGGCGGCCGCGCCCAGTCCACGTCCTGCCCGGGCTGCAACAAGCCCGTCATGGTCGCCGACCAGGTCATCGACAAGCAGCGCGGCCCGATCCGCGAGCTCAAGACCTGCGGCAAGATCATCGTCAAGAAACGCGGCCGGCTGATCTGCCACCACGTCGTCGCCCACAACGGCCTCGAGTGCGAGGGCATCGTCGACGCCCAGACCGTCGTCAGCCGGACGCCCGTGACCCTCGGCAAGAAGTCCACGTTCAAGGGTGACCTCACCGCCCCGGCGATCGACATCGCCGAGGGGGCCAAGATCCGGCCCAGCCGCTTCGCCATCGGCCGACCGATCGGCGAAGACGACGAAGACAACCCGACCCCGCCGTCTACCATGCCCGACGAATCGCCCCCGCCCGCCGAGGACCCCGCCCCATGATCCTTCGCCCCGCCGGCCTCTGCTTCCTGGGACTCGCGCTGTCCCTGGCCCCGCCCTCCCACGCGCAAGACGCCGCCGCCACCGAACTCGAGCTGCTGCGGTCCGAAAACCACGCGCTGCGGCAGCAGGTCGAGGCGCTCAACGCCCAAGTCCGGGTCTTGCAGGCCCGGCTGGACGCCCTCCAGGAGCCCACGCCGTCGCCCGAAACACCCGCGCCGCCTTCCGCAGCACCGGCGACGTCTCCCGACGCGGCCGCGCCGCCGCCCGATCCCGATCCAGGCATCGATCCCGACCAAGTCGAGACGCTGCGCGACCGCGTCGCCGAACTCGAAGCGGCCAACGACCAACTCACCGACCGGGCTCGCCTGCTCCGGCAGGAGGGCGAAACACTACGGCAGCTCGCCGGCGTCGCCACCGACCAGGACGTCGTCGCCCAGCAAGACGCCCGCCTCCGGGAGCGTTACGACAAACGGGCCGACCGCTCGACGCTGACCTTCGGCCCCGAGCCGCTGAGCGCCCACGGCAGCCCGGGCAACTTCTTCGTCTCCGTCGTCGCCGGGCAACGCGGCCCGCTCCCACTGGCCGCCGGCGGCGAACCCGTCGAGGTGTCTCTGTTTATTCAGACGGACCGGGCCGACGCCGTCTTCGGCGACCGCGAGGCCGTGCGGTTCGAATTCGACGGCCGGCCGCTGGACCTCCCGATCACCGGCTACGACGTCTCCCGCATCCGAACCGGCCTGGCGGGCAAGAACGCCACCAAGCGGTTCAGCGAAACCGTCACGCTCCGCACCGACCCGGGCACGCTGGCCCGCCTCGGCGAGGCCCGGACGCTCGCCGTCACCGCGGGGCACGTGACGCTCACGTTCGAGCGCGACGCCCGGGCCGGACTGCGAGCCGTCTCGGCGCGCCTAAACCACGCCGAGTAAAAAGAAACGAAGCCCACGGCCGGGCGACCGCGGGCTTCGACGTTTTGAGCTATGGGGTTCGAGAAGGGGAGCGAGGTGATTGCCGTGACGTTCCGATCAGGCGAGGTCCTGATCCAAGCCTTCAACCGCGGCGTCGATCTTCTCGGGGGTTACATAAGTCCCGGCCTCGATCTGAGCACGGACACGGTTCACCAGGTCTTCACGGACTTCGGGGCGGTCGGCCAGGCGGGCCAGCACCCGGGCGGCGTCGGAGAGTTCGAGCTGATCCTGTCCGCGCGACGCCGGGGCGATCGCCGGTCCCGATCGGTCGATCCGACCGGCGGCCGAGTAAGACGCGGGGCTGACGTTATTCAGGGGGGCAATGTCACTCATCGGGCAGGTCTCCTGCGACGCGGCGGGATGGCGGACGGGGTCCGCCCCGAGTTCGACAACCGCTACTTGAACGGGTGCGTCGGGGGCACGCCAACGCGTCGACAGTAACAGTATCGCCCATGCGGTTCGCGGCCCTTGAAGTTATCTGAAGGCAAACGTATCACATTATGAATGCTTATAAAAAAATTGTTTACACAAAAAACACCCGCCCCGACTCCGATAATCACGGGCGTTGCAGCATTGGGCGAGACATCCGCAAACCGCTGGTTGGGCGGGGGTTATAATCCGTAAAAAACCCAAACACCGACACCCAAACTTTTTTCAAACATATTCAGATTTGGCGTGTTCTATCGCGGCCGCGGCGTCCGCGGCACGCCGGTTCAGAGCCACGTCGTGAACGCGGAACAGCCGAACGCCCGCCGCGACGCCCAGGGCCGTGGTCGCCGCGGTCCCGCCCGGCGGGTCCGGCTCGACCTTGAGCTCCGGCCGACCGGCCAGTTTGGCGAGGAAGCTCTTGCGGCTGGTGCCCAGCATGACCGCCCGCCCCCTGGAACCCGCGTCCCCCCCGGAATCCGTGCCCCCCCCGGCCGTGTACCGCGGCAGGGCCCGGAGGATCGCCAGGTTGTGGGCCACCGTCTTGCCGAAGCCGATGCCCGGGTCGATCACGACCTGCGACCGCGGCACACCCGCCGCCTCGGCCGCCGCGAGCCGTTCGTCCAAAAACGCCTCGATCTCGGCCACCACGTCGTCGTAACGCGGGTCGGCCTGCATGTCCTTGGGCCGGCCGTGCATGTGCATCAAGACGATCGGCACGCCCCGCTGGGCCGCCAACGCCAACAGCCCGCCGCGGTCCGCCTCGTCCTCCCGGCCGGCGCTGATGTCGTTGAGCATCGACGCCCCCGCGTCCAACGCCGCCTCCGCCACCGCCCGCCGCGTCGTGTCGATACTGACCACCCCCCCGGGAAGCCCCGCCCCCGAGAGCTGTCGTTCCGCGATCGCTTGTCGCAGCGAACGGATGACTTGTACCACCCGCTCGATCTGCTCTTCCGGGGGGACCCGCTCGGCCCCCGGCCGCGACGACTCGCCGCCCACATCAATGATGTCCGCCCCCTCGGCCAGCATCGCCAACCCCCGCGCGACCGCCGCCTCGACCGTGTGGTAACGCCCCCCGTCGCTGAAGCTGTCGGGCGTCACATTCAACACCCCCGCGATCCGCGGCCGATCCAGGGCCATGAGCCCTTCCGGGAAACGCAGCGGTTCCGGGGCTGCCACGCTTTTCTGCTTGTCCGCGTTGCTGCTCTTCTGCGCTTGCACCGTCACACCTCGATCTCCGCCCAACGCTCCGCTCGGAACCGCCGCACATACAACAGCCCCCGCACAATCAACTCGCCACACAGCCCGAACCACAGCCCCGTCAACCCGAACCCCATCGGCAACGCCAACACGTACGCCGCCGGCAGCCGCACCAGGAACGTACTCGCGTACGTGATCACCATCGGCCCCCGCGTGTCCCCCGCCCCCCGCAGCGCGTGGCTCAGCACCAGATACGTCGCAAAGAACACCTGGATCGGCCCGCAAATCCGAAGCAGCGGCACCGCCATCGCCCGCACCTCCGCCATCTCCGGCCCCGGCGCCAACGCCCAGGCGAGCCACTCCGGGAACACCAGAAACACCACCCCCATCAGCGACATCAGCCCCGCGCCCCAGAGCCAGCACAGCCGCACCGCCGCCCGCGCCCCCTCCACCGATCCCGCCCCGAGGTACTGCCCCATCAGC
>JBCBSA010000250.1:0-4702 GCA_039819425.1 Planctomycetota bacterium | reverse complement strand
GGTCGGGGTCGGCCTGCTCGAAGAGCGGCCGGGCCATGTCGGCGGCGTGCCCGGTGCCGAGTTGTTCGGTTTGTTCAACGAAGACGCAGTTTGGTTCGTCGGCCAGCGCATCCCGCACGTCGTCGCCGCGGTAGCCGACGACGACCACGCAGCGCGAGACGCCCGCCTCGCGGCAGGCGTCGACGACCCACCGCAGCATCGGCCGGCCGGCGACTTCGTTGAGCACCTTGGGGCGGTCGCTGCCCATGCGGGTGCCTTTACCGGCGGCGAGGAGGATGGCCTGGGGCGGGTTGGGGCTGGCGTGTGTCATGACTCATCAGACTCCGAGGGCCTACGCCCCGCCGAACATGCTCGGCACGAAATCAAATGTTGCGCAACAGGCCCACTAGGACTCGAACCTAGAATGCCAGTACCAAAAACTGGAGTGTTGCCGATTACACCATGGGCCTAGGGTCGGTGAACTCCGAGGCAGTGCCCCGCAACGCTGCGACTCTCGCACGCGCGGTGAGACACTTCCGGGGGGACCCGAGGCGACCGTCGCGGGGGTGCGGCGGCACGTGAGGGGGTCCGGCGGGTGGGTCGGGCTGGGCTTGCCTCGGGCCGGGGTTGCCGCGTCGTGACTCGCGGACGAGTGCTGCGGGCGAGGTTCCGGGGGGCCGTTGTCCGTGCCGGCTACGCGTCACGGTCGGACCGATCTACCGCCGAGAAGTGTAAAGGGGCGGTCGGCGGTGTCAAGACGGGGGTCATGGTTCGTATAGCCCCGGGTCGCTGACCCGGGGCGGCCCCCGGTGACTCACCGGGGGCTAAACGGCCGAACGCCAGGATCAAGGTCAGCCACCTGCCAAACGGGGCCGCCTCACGATCGGCGGAGGGCGAGCTGGGTGTCGGGGCGTTCGGGTTGGCCGGTCTTGGCCGAGAGGAGGCAGGCGTGGACGCAGGCGAGGGCGTGGGCCTGCCGAACGGGTTCGGCGGGCGTGCCCGCGTTCGGGCGTTCGAGCCGTTGCCGCCATTGGTCGGCGAGGAGGTCGACGAAGGGCATCGCGGTGGCGGGGGCGTGGTCGAGCATGTGGCCGTCGGGGTGGCGGAGTTCGTAGCCCGCGTCGTCGATGTGCAGGTGGGCGTCGGTGCCGAGTACGGACAGCTCGCGGCGGGAAGCGCCGGCGGTGTCGGCGGCTTCGAGGACGACGGCGCTGCCGTCGGCGACCCGGGCGTGGGCGGCGATTCGGCCGGCGATCCGGCGCGGGGCCTCGGCCGGGCCGGTGAGCGAGGCGTCGATGGTCTCGGGCAGGTCGACGAACCGGAGCACGGCGGCCCAGGCGTCGACCAGCCGGGCCAGCAGCGACCCGTGCGTCGGCCGACCGAGGCTGGAGCATCGCACCAGCCGCGGTCCGCCGAGCGAGTCCTGCGGGTCGGCGGCGGCGCGGAAGCCGGGGCTGTCGACGAACGCCGGGACGAACGACCACGCGCCGGCGGTCGCGGCCTTGGCCGGCCCACGGTCGCCGCCGAGCTCGCCCAGCGTCGCGGCGAACGGTTCGAGGCTGAGCACCCGCGTCCCCGCCTCGGCGAATGCCCGCAGCTCCTCGGCCGGCACGTCACGCATCGTTGTCAGCAAGAGGTACGCCGCCGGCCGATCGATCCGCAGCTTCCGCAGGTCGTCCCCGGCCGGGCAGTCGAGCCGCTTGCCCAACGCGTCGACCTCGGCCGACCGCGGCCCGCCCACACCGATGGGCCTGATCGCCGAGCCCATCACGTCCAACAACTCGCCCGCCAGCTCGGCCCGCGCCGGGCCGGTCCACACCACGGCCTCCGGGGCGAGCCGGGCGGGGTCCGTAGCGTCGGTCGGGGAGCGGGCGGCGATGGCGGGGTGTCCTGATCGGTGGGGCGGTGAAACCGAGCGTGCTACCATACCTGCGTGTGGACGAGACGGCCGCGGGACACGCCGCGCCGCCCCTACGGGTTTCAACGCGTGTCACGAGGAAAGTCCGAACACGGCAGGACACGGTGGTGGGTAACACCCACCGGGCGGGCTGGCGACGGCCCGTTCAGGGACAGCGCAACAGAAAACAAACCGCCGATGGGGGCGCCGAGCCCCACAGGTAAGGTTGAAACGGTGCGGTAAGAGCGCACCGCCCGCTTGGCGACAAGCGGGGCACGGCAAGCCCCACCGCGTGCAAACTCAAGCAGTGTCATCCGCCTCGGCGGCGGGTCGGTCCGGCCCACTCCTCGGAGGTGACACGGGTAGAGCGCTAGAGCCCGTCGGCAACGCCGGGCCCAGAGAAATGGCCGCCCCCCCGGAATTTTTCACTCCGCCGACGGGAGTCACATGCGACTCGCCGTCACGCAGTGAAAGCTTCCGGGGGGAACAGAATTCGGCTTACGGTCCACACGCTTGCATACGACAACGCCCCGAGGTGAAGGCCTCGGGGCGTTTCGTATTTTGGGCGTCGACGTCACGGATCATTCGCCGAGGATCAGGTCGACGGCGTTTCGGGTGGGCAGGTTGAGGGCGCCGTGGGCCTGGGCGGCGGCGAGGGCGAGGTCGTCATCGCCGGCCGCGCCGGAGGATTTGACGAGGGCGAGGATGTCGTCGGACATGAGGGCGGGGATGAGGTTGCCGTGGCGGTTGGCGGAGTCGGCGAGGTCGGCGAGGTGGGCGACCTGGGTATCGCCCGTGCCGTTGATCGCGGCGGAGGCGACGGCGGCCTGGGCGTCGGGGTTGTCGAGGCGGGCGAGCACGTCGCCGGCACCGACGGCGACGGCGGGGCGGGGGTCCTGGACCGCGGCGATGAGCGCCGGCAGGGCGTCGCCGACGTCGTAGGCGGTGTCGGTGACGGCGATCTCCTTGAGCAGTTCCAGGGCCCGGAGGGCGAAGCCGGTGGCTTCGTCGGAGGTTAGCGCGGTGCCGCCGAAGCGTTCGGCGGCCTGGCGGACGGCGGGCTCGACGTTCTGGCCCTCGGCGACGACGACCGAGACGCGGGGCTGATCGGCGAACCGGGCCGAGAGGGCGGGTTGGCTGGCCGCGTCGACGAAAGCGACGATCGGGGTGGCGGCGAGCTTGAAGTTGGAGGCGGCGTCGTTGTCGGCTTGGACGACGGTGGCGCGGTTGCCCTGGACGACGATGAGGTCGACGCCGGGCGTGTTGGCGACGAGGCCGGCGGCCTGGTCGACGCTGGGGGTTTCGAGGGTGCGGTAGCCCAGGTTGGCCACGGCGGCGTTGAGGGCGTTGCGGTCGTCGCGGTCGGGGGTGACGATCAGGGCCAGGGGCAGGTCGCCCTGCCGCACGGCGTCGCCGAGGACGGGCACGACGCGGAAGTCGTTCTCGAAGCTTTCGGCGGGCATGGCGTAGGCCAGCGCCTCGGCCGAGCGGAAGCGGACACGGCGGTCGGGGTAGCCGAGGCCGCGGACCAGAGGCCGCAGCGCGTCGAGGCTGGCGGTGTCGGCCAGGGCGGCGATGGCGTCGAGGGCGAGGTCGGGGTCCAGGTCGTCGAGGGCGCGGCCGAGCACGTCGTGCAGCCGATCGGGCCCGGCGACCCGGGCGTAGTAGCCGGGCTCGGGCAGGTTGCCGGGGTAGCTGGGGTCGGCCTGGCCGCTCAGGCGGTTCTCGCGGCGGAGGTTGGCCATGAGGAATAGCGACAACGCTTGATCGAGGTCGGGGTCCAGGGAGAGGGCGGTGCGAGCGGCCTGGAGGGCGACGGCGTCTCCGGCGATCGGGCCGGGCACGACGACGGGTACCAGCCCCGGTTCGCCGGTCACGGTCAGCCGGGGGTCGTACCGCCAGACGACGCCCGAGCCGGTGTCGCGGTCGAAGGTGTCGAGGGCCAGGGGCTCGGTGGTGGCGACGCGGTAAGCCCCTTCGCCCAGGGCCAGGTAGAGCTCGGCGGCGGAGGTGGAGGTGTTCACACGGGTGTCGTCGGCGATGACGCCGATGGCGGCGATCACGATCTCGCGGGCCGTGGGGTCGGTGGCGGGATCCTCGGCGACGCGCTTGAGGGCGGGCACGGCCTGGGGGTAGCCGATCTCGGCCAAGGCGCGGGCGACCTGTCCCTGGGCCACCGGGTCGAGCCGAGGCAGGGCGATCGAGAGGGGAGCGACCAGCGGCCGACCGATGATGGTGATCGCCCGGAGGATAGCGGGGTGTTGGTCGGCGCGGTCCTTGTCGAGCAGGGCGGCGAGGAGCTGCGGGGCGGCGAACTGGCCGGCAGCGGCGAGGCGTTCGGTGGCGTTCTCGAAGGCGCGTTGGCCGCGGGTGAGGCGGTCGATGTCGGCGGCGATGCGGGCGGGCTCGCGGCTGCGCTCGAGCCGGGCCTGCTGGATCTTGTCCTGGATCTGGACCGAGATCTCGGCGATGTCGCTCATGCCGGCGGCCCGCTCGAAGACACGGGTAGGATCGGCGAACCGGCTGGCCTCGACGGCGTCGAGCAGCTCGCCGGCGTCGGCTTCGATCACGCCCGCGGCGGCCTCGGCGGCGAGCTGCGGCCGGGCGACCTGGATGTAGTGGGTGTAGTCGTCCCAGAGCTGCGAGGCGGTCGGGGACGAGCTCTGGGCGGTGCCGGCCAGCGGCAGGGCGGCCACAAGCACAGCGGTCCACCACATCCACACGCTCACGGGCACTCGGGGCGACTGCGACATCGGGAACTCCAACGGGTCTGACGGGTATTGACTTCGGAAACGACGGGGCCGGCGCGGACGCGGATCGGGACCG
>JBCBSA010000249.1:0-4728 GCA_039819425.1 Planctomycetota bacterium | reverse complement strand
CCTCGCCCGACCCCAGACCGGCGTCACCAGCCTCCGCGGCGTCCAGTCCGGCTGGCAAGACCTCTTCGGGCCCACCCCCGCCCCCGGAAGTACCCCCGCCAACCTCGCCCCCGAAGTCAACGCGATCGAGCCCTAACCACGCGCCGCTTGTCTCCCGACCTTCGACCCAGTTCATATCCCCCACGTCGGCCCCGGCCGCGACTCGATCTCCGTGGTCCCCACCCCCGTTTCCGCCGACCCCCGCCGACCCCCCGGAGTCCCCGGAGCCCCCGGCACCCGCATCAGCTCCAGCCAGTCCACCCCGTCCGCCGCCGCCACCACCGCCCGGTCCAGCTTCCCCTTCGCCGCCGCCACCGATCGGCCCCTGGGCAGTTCCGCCAGCACCTTCACCCCCGTCAGCCGCTCTAACCATTCCCGGTTGCTCGCCAGCGACGGGTCCCCCGCCGCGGCCGTCGGGTCCGTCTCCTTCCCGTTCATGACCAGCCCGCTCACCCGACACCCCGCCTGCCGCAAAAGCTCCACCGTCATCGCCGTATGGTTCAGCGTCCCCAGCCCCGCCCGGCACACCACGACCACCGGGTACCCGATCTCCCGGGCCAACTCGCCCACCATATACCGCGGCGACCGCGGGTCCAACGGCACCATCAGCCCCCCCACCCCCTCCACCACCACCGCGTCGCTCCGCTCGTCCAGCGCCGACAACGCCCGCTCCAACGCCCCCCACTCCACCGCCCGCCCTTCCGCCTCCGCCGCCACCGCCGGCGCGAGCGGAGCACGAAACCGGATCGGATTCACCACCTCCATCGGCAGCCGACAATCCGCAAAATGCGCCAAAGCCTCGGCATCTTCATTGATCAACCCCGCCCGCTCCAGCCGACACCCCGACGCCATCGGCTTGCACACCCCTACCCGCAGCCGGCGGTGACGCTCCCGCAACGCCGACGCGATCGCGCACGACACCACCGTCTTCCCCACCCCCGTGTCCGTCCCGGTCACGAATAAACCGGGTTTCGTCAACGTCGGCCGCTCAAACATCGCCCGAATCATACGTCCCCCCGTCTCCGAGCCACCCCAAAACAGATTCGATCAGCCGCTTGCGTTGACATTGATTCTCATTACAATTCTCCCCGCCAAGACTAAATCTCAATTAAGGGATAACGAGATGACCGCCACACCACGTCACGCCGCACCGCACCGCATCCACGCCCGCCTCGGCTTCACCCTCATCGAGCTGCTCGTGGTCATCTCCATCATCGCCCTCTTGATCGGCATCCTCCTACCCGCCCTGGGTGCCGCCCGCGGCAGCGCCCGGTCCATCGCCAACCTCTCCAACCTCCGCCAGGTCGGCATCGCCCTGGCCGCCTACACCGCCGAGCGCGACGACTACTTCCCCATGCACTCCTCGGCCACCGGCACCTCCTCGGTGCCCGTGCCCACCGGCACGACCAAACCCCGCTGGCCCGACTACCTCTTCCCGTTCATCAACAACACCGACGTCTTCCTCAGCCCCAACCTCGACCAAACCGAACTCAGCGACAGCTTCGGCCGGTTCTTCTTCCACCCCTTCAGCACCACCCCCGCCGAGCGGGCCGCGCTGCCCAGCGTCGCCCCCGACGCGGTCACCCCCGCCGACCCCGCCGACGCCCCCCGCCACGGCGGCTACGGCTACAACTTCCAATACCTCGGCAACGCCCGCTTCACCCCCACCGTCCACGCTCGCCAGGGCCGTGAGATCATCGCCGCCTCCGACACCATCGCCGTGGGCGACACCACCGGAGCGCTCTCCAGCCTCGGCACCGCGGTCTACGCCATCGACCCGCCCCGCGCCGGCGTCTTCGCCGCCGGGCCCTTCGCCGGCCAACTCCGCTCCCACCCCGACAACACCCGCGCCTACTACGCCGGCGGGTCGTCCGAAGAAAACATCGCGAGCTACGACCCCGACTTCGCGTACAGCCTCCGCTCCGCCCCGGCCCAACGCAACCAAGGCGACGTCGCCGGCTTCACCTTCGCCGACGGCCACGCCGCTGCCCTAACCCGCGCCGTCGTCGACGACTTCAACGAAGACGGCACCGCCGACAACGGCTACTGGAACGGCACCGGCCAACCCTAACCCCTTGCCTTTTGGGGCCGCGGGCTACGGAGCCCCGGAAACCCCCGCCCGTCAACCTGTAACGCCTGTAACGCCCGCCCCCCACCACCGCAGCCCGATCCCCTGGGTCGCGGTGGTTTTTCGTGCCTCCGTATCCTTTCTTATCGGGGTCATGGTGGGACCTATCCAACCCCGCGGCCTCGCGGCCACCTACGCCCCGGCCCGCCGACCCGCCCAGGCGTCCGGCGGGCCCGCGCAGATCGTCTCGACCCAGACTTTGCGGGCGGTACTCGAATCCCTCGACGCCGAGGCCGCCGTGCTCCGCCGCGCCGGTGCCGTCGCCCGGACCGCCGACGCGTCGCTCGCCGAAGCCGAAACCCTGCTGCACAGGCTCACCGACCCCCGGAACAACCCCCGCGCCGCCGTCACCCGCGTCGTCTCCGCCGCCGCCTTCGACGGCGTCCCGCTCTTCGACGGCCGCTACTCCCTCCGCGTCGGCGGCGGCCAACTCAGCCTCCCGGACCTCGTCACCTCGGCCCCCACCCGGCGGGCCCTCGCCGCCCTCCGCGGCGAGATCGACGCCTTCCGCACCGATGTCGTCGAGACCCGCCTCGGCGTCGTCGAAGCCACCATCCAAAACGCCAACCAGACCGGGTCCATGCTCCACGGCTTCGGCTTCGACCGCCCCGGCCCCGCACCCAACGCCGCCTCCGGGCTCGGAGCCCTGATCGACACGACCGCCTGACCCCGGACCTGGGGATTTTCTTAAATTCTCGGGAAAAAGATGGTCGATCCCGCCCGAACTGGCCGACATTGAACCCGAATACGCCGGCCTTGCGCAGCTTCCCCCGGCCCACGGAACCCCGCCATGGTGAACCAAGCCCAGATCGACCGCCTCACCGACGAACTCGAAGACCTCCGCCGCGAGGTCATGCGCGACGGCGTCCAGATGGCCGACCGCGTCGAGCGCGTCCTCAACGACGCCCGCCGCCTCCACGACGAGGCCGTCGGCACCGCCTTCGAGCCCGCCCTCCAGAGCGTCGAGAACCTCCTCGGCTGCCTCCAGCGCGGCATCGCCGCCCAGGGCGACCTCAACACCAAGCTCCGCCGCGCCGGCTGAGCCCCAGCGTATTTCCCACATTCCGCCAACCCGGGCTCCGGGCCCCGGCTATCTTCCGGGGGTGTCCACCCCACCCCCCGATACCGACCCCTTCGGCCAACTCTACGCCGCCGTCGGCGAAGCCGGCTTCGCCCGACTCACCGCCGCGTTCTACCGCCGCGTCCGCGCCGACGACCTGCTCGCCCCGATGTACCCCGACGACGACTGGGACGGCGCCGAAGCCCGCCTCCGCGACTTCCTCGTCCAACGCTTCGGCGGCCCGCCGCGCTACAGCCAAGCCCGCGGGCACCCCCGCCTCCGCATGCGCCACGCCCCGTTCCCCATCGACCGGGCCGCCCGCGACCGCTGGATGCAGCACATGACCGCCGCGCTCGACGAGGCCGACCTCCCCCCGCAAGCGACCCCGCCGCTGCTCCAGTTCTTCGACCAGGTCGCCACGTTCATGATGAACCGCTGACGACCCGCCCCACCGGAATCACACCTCGGTCTTGTAAAACTCCACCCGCGGCCCCGCGAACTCCGCCACCTTGTCGATCAGCTCCAGCCGCTTCGCCTCGTCGAACTGCTGATGGTCCCGCAAGACCTGCGTGTTCTCCCGGAGCCAGTCCACCCGCGGCGTCCCGCTCACCAGCGACGCCACCGGCAGCGACCACGCAAACCCCAACGCCTCCGCCAGCGTGATCACCTCGGGCACCACGTTCGGCGCGATCCGGTCCCGCCTCCGCCACCCGTGGTCCCGACCCGTCAACGCCCCGAACACCAGCGTCTTCATCGCCAGCACCCCGTAGTCCCGCTCCACCAGCACCGGCAGCACCCGCTCCACAAAACTCTCGTACCCCGGGTCCACCACGTTCACCGGCATCTGGCACGTATCGAACTCCACGCCCATCTGCTCCAGCCGCTCGAGCATCCGCAGGTGCGCGCTGGGCGTGTCGTGCCCCGTGAAACCCAAATGCCGGATCTTCCCCTGCTCCCGCGCTTCGAGCAGCACGTCCACCACCCCGTTGTCGATCCGCTGATCCACATTCCGAGCGCTCTCGATGTGGTGCATCTGCATCAGGTCGATCACGTCCACGTTCAGCCGCTTCCGACACTCGTCCATGTCCCGCCGCGCCCGCGTCGCCTCGGTCGCCTGCGTCTTGGTCATCACGTAGATCGAGTCGCGGTACTTGGGCGTCAGGTGCTTACCCATCACCCGCTCGCTCTTGCCCCGGCCGTACTGCTGGGCCGTATCGAAAAACCGCACGCCCTCCTCGATCGCCGCCTCGAGCAGCTCCTGGTGTTCACGATCGGACTGCCCCTCGTGGATCAGGTGCGAGCCGCCGAAGCAGAACGCCGTCACCCACTCGTCGGTCCGCCCCAGCCGCCGCATCGGCAGCAGCTCCCCCAGCCGGTCCCGCGTCGGCGGCTCCTGCCCCGCCGCCACCTTCACGCCGCCGTGCCCCGCCACCGGCTGCGCCGCGGCGCTCCCCCCGCCCCCCGGAGAGCCGGCCCGCCCCACCGTCAGCCCCGCCGTCAC
>JBCBSA010000248.1:0-4729 GCA_039819425.1 Planctomycetota bacterium | reverse complement strand
TCCTACAGCACCTACCGGGGGAGCTGACCCGTGCCGATCGACCTGCTCATCCGCGGCGGGAGCGTCGTCACACACGAAGCGGTGATCCAAACCGACATGGCCATCGAAGACGGCACGATTGTTGCGGTCGGGGATAACGGTAACACGGCCCACGAAGAGATCGACGCCGCGGGGCTCCACGTCTTCCCCGGCCTGATCGACAGCCACGTCCACTTCAACGAGCCCGGCCGCACCCACTGGGAGGGCTTCGCCCCCGGCAGCGCCGCGTTTGCTTCCGGGGGCGGCACGACCTTTATCGACATGCCGCTTAACAGCACGCCGCCGCTGCTCGATGCCGAGGCCTTCGACGCCAAAGCCGACGCCGGCCGCGCCCACAGCCGCTGCGACTTCGCCCTCTGGGGTGGCCTGACTCCGGCCAACCTCGACCACCTCGAAGCCCTCGCCGAGCGAGGCGTCGTTGGCTTCAAGGCCTTCATGTGTGACTCCGGCATCGACGACTTCCTCGCCGCCGACGACGACACCCTCCACGCCGGCATGACCACCGCCGCGAAGCTCGGCCTCCCCGTCGCCGTCCACGCCGAGTCGCAGGCCATCACCGCCGCGCACACCAAGCTCGCCCACGACCGCCACGACTACCGCTGGGAAGCCTGGACCGCCAGCCGCCCGGTCGTCGCCGAGATCCAAGCCATCCGGCGCGCCCTCGCCTTCGCCGAGGACACCGGCTGCGCCCTGCACATCGTCCACGTCAGCGCCGCCCGCGCCGCCCGACTCATTCGGCAAACCCGGACTCAGCACGACCTCGACGTGACTTGCGAGACCTGCCCCCACTACCTCGCCCTCACCGCCGACGACCTGCCCGACCTCGGGGCCCGTGCCAAGTGCGCTCCGCCCCTCCGCGACCGAGACAACCAAGCCGGCCTCTGGAAAGAACTCCTCGCCGGCACGTTCGACCTCGTCGGCTCCGACCACTCTCCGGCCCCCCCCGACATGAAATCGGGTGACGATGCCTTCGCCGCATGGGGCGGCATCGCCGGCGTCCAGTCCACGCTCCCCGTCCTCCTCTCGCACACCCCGCAACCCCCGCTGCCCCTGCTCGCTCGGCTCACCGCCGCCAACCCCGCCAAACGGTTCCGCCTACCCCGCAAAGGCCGGCTCTCCCCCGGCCACGACGCCGACCTCACCCTCGTCGATCTCGACCAGTCTTTCGTGCTTACCCGCGATACGCTCCACGACCGCCACCGCCAGAGCCCCTACGTCGGCCGCGCCTTCACCGGCCGGCCCGTCCGCACCCTCCTCCGCGGGCGCACCGTCGCCCTCGACGGCCAGCCCGTCGGCGACCCCCTCGGCCGGCTCCTCACCTCCGACGCCTGAAGGGCCTGATGACCCGCAAAAAACCTGTCCTTCACCCGTCGGCTTGGCTACACTTTCAGATTGGCCATCACGAATCGTTCGCCGTCGGTCCACCGCCTGCTCCGGACCCCGGCGACCCCCGCTCCCGCGACGGAGCGTCCGAGACATGCGTGACCACCTGCTGATCTATCTCAACGGGGCTCCCCTGCGCGTCACCGGCGACGACGCCTTCCTCACCCTCACCGAGTTCCTCCGCAAACGCCGAGGCATGCCCGGTACCAAGGTCGTCTGCGCCGAAGGCGACTGCGGCTCCTGCGCCGCCCTCCTCGGCAAACTTCAGCCCGACGGCTCCATCGCCTACACCAACGTCACCGCCTGTATCCAGCTCATGCTCCAGCTCGACGGCGTCCACGTCGTCACGATCGAAGGCCTCTCCCCGCCCGCCAACTCCAACGATCTCACTCCCATCCAGGACGCCATGGTCGAATGCCACGGCACGCAGTGCGGCTTCTGCACCCCCGGCTTCGTCGTCACCCTCTACCAACTCCTGCACGACGACCAGCCCCGCGATACCCACGAGCTCCGCCGCGGCCTCACCGGCAACCTCTGCCGATGCACCGGCTACGACTCCATCGTCCAGGCCGCCGAGCAGACCGACCGCGACCAACTCGATCCGCTCGACTCGCTCTACCCGCCACAGCCCATCGCCGAAGCCTTGCAACGCGCCGCCGTCGAGCCCGTCGACCTCCGCGCCGCCGACGGCCGCCGCTTCTTCAAACCCACCACCCTCGACGACGCCACTGCCTGGCTTGACGAGCAACACCAAGACGGCATCACCCCCACGATCATCGCCGGGGGCACCGACCTGGGCGTCCTCAACAACCACCGCAAGATCCGCCCCGAAACCGTCCTCGCCACCACCGCGCTTCCCGAACTCCAGGGCATCGAGGCCGTCGACGGCACCGTCCGCATGGGCGGCGCAACGCCGCTGTCCCGGCTCGAAGACCTTTGCAAGATCCACCTCCCCCAGATGACCGAATACCTCGGCTGGTTCGGCTCCCCGCTGATCCGCAACGCCGGCACCCTCGCCGGCAACCTCTGCACCGCTTCGCCCATCGGCGACACCGCCCCCGCCCTCTACGCCCTGGGCGCGAGCCTCGAACTCGCCTCCAAAGACGGTACCCGGTCTATGCCCGTCGAAGACTTCCACACCGGCTACCGCACCACCAAACTCCGACCCGGCGAGTTGCTCACCCGCGTCGACATCCCGCTGCCTAAGCCCAACGAGGTCGTCCGGTTCTACAAGGTCTCCAAGCGCCGTGATATGGACATCTCCACGTTCAGCGCCGCCGCCTGGCTCCGCGTCACCGACCGCCGCATCGAAGACGCCCGCCTCGCCTTCGGCGGCGTCGGCCCCCGCGTCCTCCGCATCCCCGAGGCCGAGGCCGAGTTGATCGACCAGCCCTTCGAGTACGCCAGCTTCGATCGCGCCGCGGCCGCCGCCCGCGCCGCCGTGAAACCGCTCAGCGATGTCCGCGGGTCCGACACCTACCGCACCGCGCTCGCCGGCAACATCCTCCGCAAGCTCTGGCACGACCTCGCGGACCCTCGCCCCGTGCTGGAGGCGAGCTAAACCATGCCCGCCGTCGGCAAGAACCTCGCCCACGACTCGGCCCGCACCCACGTCACCGGGCGGTCCGTCTTCCTCGACGACCTCGCCCCCCTCGCCGGCGAACTCGTCGCCGGCATCGTGCCCAGCCCCCACGCCCACGGCCGCCTCCTGTCGCTCGACACCACCCAAGCCAGCCAGCTCCCGGGGGTCGCCGCCGTCCTCACCGCCGCCGACGTCCCCGGCCACAACCGCTTCGGCCCTGTCGTCGTCGACGAAGACCTCCTCGTCGAGGAATACGCCGTGTTCCTCGGTCAGCCGCTGGCCCTCATCGCCGCCGACTCGCAGGACATCCTTCATCAGGCCATTGCCGCGGTCGAGATCGAGATGCAAGAGCTGGCCCCGATCCTCTCGATCGACGACGCCATCGCCGCCGAGTCCTGGCTCGGCGATACGATCAAGATCGAATGCGGTGACCTCGCCGCGGGCTTCGACGAAGCCGACTACGTCGTCGAGGGTACGCTCGACATCGGCGGGCAGGAGCAGTTCTACCTCGAGTCCCAGATCGCCGTCGCCACCCCCGGCGAGCAGGGCCAGATGCACATCCAGTCCTCCACCCAGCACACCACCGAGGTGCAGGAGATGGTGGCCGAAGTCCTGGGCGTCCCGTTCAACCACGTTGTCTGCACCTGCAAGCGGATGGGCGGCGCCTTCGGCGGCAAAGAAACCCAGGCCGCCCCGCCCGCCATGATGGCGGCGCTGCTCGCCGGCCAGACCCGTCGCCCCGTCCGCTTCGCGTACAACAAAGACGACGACATGCGCTTCACCGGCAAGCGCCACCCGTTCAAGTCGTTCTACAAAGCCGGCTTCACCCGCGACGGCCGCGTCACCGCCCTCGACGTCGAGCTCTATTCCAACGGCGGCTGCAGCACCGACCTCTCCCCCGCCGTGCTCGAGCGCGCCCTCCTGCACACCGACAACACCTTCCACTTCGAGAACCTCCGCGTCGCCGGCCGGATCTGTAAAACCCACCTCCCCAGCAACACCGCGTTCCGCGGCTTCGGCGGGCCCCAGGGCGTCGCCTCCACCGAGAACATCCTCGAACACGTTGCGCGCTACACCGGCCTCGACCCCCTCGACGTCCGACAACGCAACACCTACGGCAGCGTCCCCGATCTGACGCCGCCCACCACGCCCTACGGCCAGGTCGTTCAGAACAACACCCTCCCCGAGCTCTTCGCCTCGATCCGCGAGGAAGCCGGCTACGACGCCCGCCGCGCCGCTATCACCCGTTTCAACCAGGCCAGCCCCACGCACCTCCGCGGGCTGGCAGTGTCCGGCGTCAAGTTCGGCATCTCCTTCACCCGACGCGCCATGAACCAGGCCAACGCCCTCGTGAACATCTACCACGACGGATCGGTCATGGTCAGCACCGGCGCGACCGAGATGGGCCAGGGCGTCAACACCCGCATCCGTCAGATCGTCGCCGACGAGCTCGGCGTCCTTTACGAGCAAGTGCTCGTGGCCATCACCAGCACCGAGAAGAACAACAACACCTCGCCGACTGCGGCGTCCTCCGGCACCGACCTCAACGGGGCGGCCGCTGCCGACGCCTGCTCGCGGTTGCGTGAACGCCTCGCCGCCGTCGCCGCCGGCATGCTCGGCAGCAAACCCGCCGGCCGCGCCCCCGAACTCGCCAACATCGTTTTCCAGGAAGGCTTCGCGATCGACACCCGCAAGCCGAGGAAGCGTATCCCCTTCGACAAAGTC
>JBCBSA010000247.1:0-4741 GCA_039819425.1 Planctomycetota bacterium | reverse complement strand
CCGGCACCGAGATCCCCGACAACAAGCCCCTCCGCATCGCCCTGACCTACATCTACGGCATCGGCCCGAAGTTCTCCGCCGACATCTGTGCCGAGCTCAACCTCGACCCGCAGGAACGCGCCCACACCCTCAACGAGGACCAGCTCGCCGCCATCGCCGGCCTGCTCGAGTCCAAGTACATCATCGAGGGTGCCCTCCGCCGCCAGGTCCAGCAGAACATCGCCCGCCTACGTGACATCCGCAGCTACCGCGGCGACCGCCACCGCCGCGGCCTCCCCGTCCGCGGCCAGCGCACCCAGACCAACGCCCGCACCCGCAAGGGCCGCAAGAAAACCGTCGCCGGCAAGAAATCCGTCAAGGGCATGAAATAACAAAGTAAAGCCGCGACCGTCGGTCGCGCCGAACCCCCGCGGCCCACCCAACACCGCACCCCCGAAGCCAGGTTCCCGCCGCACCCCGCGGAAAGCCGGAACCGCCCAACTTCAAGGATCCCATCCGATGGCCAAGAAAACCAAGAAAGTCCGCAAGAACGTCACCCGCGGCATCGCCTACGTCAAAGCGACCTTCAACAACACCCTCGTCACCATCACCGACGTCAACGGCGAGACCCTCTGCTGGGGCTCGGCCGGCACCGTCGGCTTCAAGGGCTCCCGCAAAGCCACCCCCTTCGCCGCCACCCGCGCCGCAGAGGAGTGCGCCGCCCAGGCCAAGAAGTACGGCATGGTCGAGGTCGAGGTCCGTGTCCGCGGCGCCGGCGGCGGCCGCGAGTCCGCCGTCACCGGCCTCGCCCACTCCGGGCTCAAGGTCACCGCCGTCGAAGACCACACCCCCATCCCCCACAACGGCTGCCGACCCAAGAAGAAGCGACGCGTCTAAATACCCTTGCTGTCGCAACACCGCTGAACAACTCCCCCGCTTTCCCCGTTCACCGCAGCCACCCGATCCCCCGCAGCAGGATCGTTACGAGCGTTCGTGACCGGGACGTTTGACCCCCCTCAAACCCGCTGCACCTTTGGAGATCCCCGATGCGCATCCGATGGAGAGGCCTCGAACTACCCCACCGCGTCAGCCTCGACGCCGACACCGCCTCCGACACCTACGGTAAGTTTACCGTCGAGCCCTTCGAACGCGGCTTCGGCACCACCGTCGGCAACTCGCTCCGACGCATCCTCCTCTCGTCCCTCGAAGGCGCCGCCGTCACCGGCGTCAAGATCAAGGGCGCGCCCCACGAGTTCACCTCCCTCGAGGGCGTCCAGGAAGACGTCACCGACATCATCCTCAGCGTCAAAAACATGATCGTCTCGTCCGAGTCCGACGAGCCCAAGACCATGCGCCTCCAGGCCGAGGGCCCCGGCGAAGTCACCTGCGACCTCATCGAGGCCGACACCTCGATCACCATCCACAATCCTGACCAGGTCCTCGCCACGCTGACCAAGCAGGTCGACTTCGACATGGAGTTCATCGTCGAGAAGGGCCGCGGCTACGTCCCGGCCTCCGAGCAGTACGACGCCAACGAAGACCAGGAAGTCGGCCTCATCCCCGTCGACGCCACCTACTCCCCCGTCACCCGCGTCCGCTACAAGGTCGAGGACACCCGCGTCGGCCAGAAGACCAACTACGACAAGCTCACGCTTGAGGTCTGGACCAACGGCACCGTCTCCCCCGAGATGGCCGTCGTCGAGGCCGCCAAAATCCTCCGCAAGCACCTCAACCCGTTCGTGCAGTATTTCGAGCTCGGCTCCGACGTCGCCAGCGAGTCGGCCGCCGCCGCCGCCCGCGTTGACGAAGAGCTGATCCGCAAGCTGCAGATGTCGCTCAACGAGCTGGACCTGTCGGTCCGGGCCAACAACTGCCTCGAGTCGGCCAAGGTCACCAGCGTCGCCGACCTGGTCAGCCGCGAAGAGTCTGAGCTCCTCAAGGTCCGCAGCTTCGGCAAGACCAGTCTCCGCGAAGTGAAGCGCAAGCTCGCCGACCTCGGCCTCGAACTCGGCATGGAACTCCCCGCCGAAGTCGAAGTGTAAAAAACAAGCAGGAGGCCCAAACAGCGGTTTAGGTTTCCTGCTCTATCCCCTGCGGCCCCCGCTGCCGCGGTCCTGTGTAAGGACCTATTTTGCCGCCCGGCCTCACCGCCGGGCGAGTGGCCCAGAGCCCGCGGAACGTCTCCCCGCCGGCCGGTCAAGAAAGGAACGTGAACCATGAGACACCGCGTATACGGCCGCACCCTCGGCCGAAAAACAAACCACCGCACCGCGATGTGGCGCAACCAGGCGATCGCCCTGTTTACCCACAACCAGATCACCACGACGATCCCCAAGGCCAAGGCCCTGCAGCCGTTCGTCGAGAAGCTGATCACCGCCGCCAAGAAGGGCGACCTCGCCAGCCGCCGCCGCGTCATCGCCAAGCTCGGCGGTGACCCCGTCATGATCCGCGACGAGGACGACGAAAACGTCGAGCGCAACAAGTACGGCGAGGTTGTCGGCGGTACCAAGATCTCCAAGCACCTCTTCGACGAGATCGCTCCGCGGTACGCCGACCGCGACGGCGGCTACACCCGCATCATCAAGCTCGGCGTCTCCCGTATCGGCGACGGCTCGGACCTCTGCGTCATCCAGCTCGTCGGCACCGAAGAAGAGGGCGGCCCCCAGGTCTCGGGCTCCAACTCCCGCCGCCGCGACAAGGCCAATAAGCGCATGGAGTTCGCCGCTAAACTACGAAAGGGTGCGGCTCCGGTAAGTGAAGAATCGCCGGCCGAAGACACCGTCGCGACCGCCGTCGCCGACCCGCCGGAAGAAGAAGCTGCCGAATCACCCAGCGAAGACGAGGGCAAGTCGGACGAAGAAAAACCCGCGTGATTCGGCTGTGAATCAAAGCGAAAACGAAAACGCCGGCCCCGAAGGCCGGCGTTTTTTGTCGGGAGATATCTGACGGTCACGCCGCGTCGATGGCGGCGTCATCGCCGATGGCCGCGACGGGGGACTCGCCGGCGACGACCGGGTGGTATTCCTCGTCCTCGCGGATGACGTGGCCCGACACGGTCTTGATCTGCGGGATCGGGTTGTCGGCGAGGTGCTGTTTCCAGGCTTTTTCGAGTTCGGTCTTTTTGTCGTCGTCGAGCTTGTCAAAGCCGGCTCGGCCGCGGCACTTGGGGAAGCGGGAGCACGACAGCCAGAGGCCACGCTTGGAGTCCCGCAGGTACAGCGTCGCTTCGGTCTCGTCGCCGCAGGTCGGGCAGAGGATGTCGGTCGTCATCGGCGGTGCTTTGGGCAGGACGACGTGGCCCTTCTTGGGGTCGAGCTTGATGATGTACTGCACCTCGGGGTAGTTCGACGAAGCGAGGAACGGGCCGAACCGGCCGTTACGGCGGATCATGGGCTTGCCGTCCTCGGGGCACAGGATGTCGGTCAGCTCGGGCTCCATCGGGTTGCCCTCGGCGTCGATCGGGGCCGCGTATTTGCAGGGCTCCGGCATCTCGTCGCTGAGCCGCTGGAAGTTCTCTTTGTCGTCTTTTGTCAGCTTCGACCAGAGGATCTTCTCGCCGCCGTCTCCCGAGAGCACCTTGGGGCGGGCCTTGCCTTTAGCCTTGTGTAGCAGCCAGGGGCCGCCGGAAGTCGGGGCGTGGTGGCCTTCGGGTTTCACTTCGACGGGCGGGACGTTGAAGGCGGTGCAGGAGAGGAACCGGCCGTTGCGGCCGAAGCGGTACTCGGTGGCCGCGCCGCAGGTCGGGCAGGTGTGGGGGGCGGGCTCGGACACGGCCTTGGCGTGGGTCATCGTGTCGTGGGCACGCTCGAGTTTTTTCTTGAACGGGTTATAGAACTCGGCGAGGGTCTGGCGCCAGTCCTTGTTTTCGCTCTCTATTTCGTCGAGGTGGTCTTCCATCTCGCGGGTGTAGCCCACGTCCATGATGGTGGGGAAGGCCTCGGTGAGCTTGTCGGTGACGACCGTGCCCAGGTCGGTGGCTTTGAGGCGTTTGTCGCGGGGGGTGAGGGTCTCGACGTACTTGCGGTCCTGGATGGTGGAGATGATGGCGGCGTAGGTGGAGGGTCGGCCGATGCCTTCTTCCTCGAGCTTCTTCTGGAGCGAGGCTTCGGTGAAGCGGGCAGGGGGGCTGGTGAAGTGCTGGGCGGGGTCGAGGTCGAGGGGGGCGAGGGGCTGGTTTTCGGCGAGTTTGGGCAGGATGACGTCGTCGGACTTGGGGAGGCCCATGACTTTGAGGTAGCCGTCGAAGACGAGGGTGCGGCCGGTGGCGCGGAAGGTGGCGTCGACGCCGCTGGCGGGGTCGGGCTTGATGGTGACGGCGGTGGCGTCCCACTCGGCGGGAACCATCTGGCAGGCGACGAAGCGGCGCCAAATGAGGTCGTAGAGGCGGAACTGCTCGTCGTTGAGCTTGGTGCGGATCGAGTCGGGGGTGATGGCCGCGTCGGTGGGGCGGATGGCCTCGTGGGCCTCCTGGGCGTCCTTATTGGAGGACTTGTAGAAATTCGGTTTCTCGGGGAGGTAGTCGTCGCCGAGTTTCGAGCCGATGTAGCCGCGGACGCCGGCGAGGGCTTCTTTGGATAGATGCGTCGAGTCGGTCCGCATGTAGGTGATGAGGCCGGTTTGGCCGCGGGCGCCCTTGAGGTCGATGCCTTCGTAGAGCTGCTGGGCGACGCGCATGGTGCGGCGGAGGTTGAAGCCTAGCCGGGTCGAGGCCTGCTGCTGCATCGTCGAGGTGATGAACGGCGGCGAGGGGCGGGACTTGGTG
>JBCBSA010000246.1:0-4764 GCA_039819425.1 Planctomycetota bacterium | reverse complement strand
GCCTTGGGCGGCCGCACCGTCAGCGACAGGTCGTGCAGCGGGATCACGTCTTCGACCGTGTCGAACGCGTCGCCCCGCCGCTCGGGGATGTAGTGCTGCAGGTGCAATGCGTACCGCGACTCGGCCGGCTGATCGTTCAGCGTCACGATCACGGTCGACGGCCCGTCGTGCTCGGCCAGCGTCGTCGGCAACAGCCCGTTGATCGCGTTGCGGACGATCCGCTTGACCCACCGACACGCCTCGTAGTCGTACATCCGGAATACCGGGTGGGCGAAGTAGACGACGCGGCCCTTGCGCACGGCCGAGGGGTAGACGAACTCGCCGCTGGTCGGGGCGTATTGGTGCGAGCAGAATTCTTTCCACGTCCGGTTGAAGAACGGCCGCTCGGTGCGGGCCACCACCTCGGCCCCCGCGGTCGGCTTGACCTCGGTGCCCCGCTGGGCCATCACGTACCGCGTGTCGGCCAGCCCCTCACGCAGCGCCGGCTCGGGTCGGAGGAAGTCGGGCGTGAACCTCGCCTCGCCGACGTACTCGACGCCGAACAGCTCGGGGTCGGCGAACGCGTCGCCCGCCGGGTTCAAGCCCGACTCGTGCGACAGGATTAGCGACCCGCCGCCGTCGACGAACGCCCGCAGCTTCTTCGCCAGCTCGGCGTCGACCGGGATCTTGTCCGGCAGCACGATCAGGCGGTACTTCGAGAAGTCGCGCGAGCTGTCGATCAGGTCGAACTGCTGGCCGAGCTCCTGCATCATGCGGACGACGCCGAAGTCGGTCCGGCCTTTGGTGTCTTCCTGGTGGTGGAACACACCCTCGGACCGCTGAAACTCCTCGGGGTTCATCACCGCGACGTCCGTGACTGCAGTGACGTCGGTGCACCACGGCTCCTTCGCTTCGAGCTGCGCAAAGACACCGCCGATGAGCTTGTACGTCTCGGGGTCGAGCACGCCGCGCGGTGGGAGCTGGTCGCCGATGCAGGCGACCGCGCCCAGGGCGAGCATGTTGAAGACCTCGAACTCCAGCGAGGCTTCGTTCTTGTAACCGTGGAAGTCGCCCCACGAAGAGTGGAACTTGCCGGTCATGCCGAGGGTCGGATGCGTCTCGGGGGCGACGCCGCGGACGTAGCGCTGCGAGGTCGGGAAGTGCATGTACCCCCAGCCGCCGCCGGGCAGCGATTCGAGCTCGAAGTGCGTGTACGCCTGCGTGTTGTCGCGGTGGCGGTAGCCGACGTGGCCCGAGTTATAGAAGATCGTGCAGTCCTCGGTGTACTCCGGCAGGGCCCGGACGTAATCGGTCATCGTCCGCTCGAAGTCGGCGATCGTCTGGCGGGCGTACCGCAAGCGGTGGTCGGGGTTGTCGAGGTCCAGCCCCGCGTCGCCCATCCCCGCCAGCCACCGCGGGTCGTACGAAAAGTACGGCACCACGATGTCCCACCACAGCCCGTCCACCGGCATCGTCGCGAAGATCTCTTTCACGTGTTCCTGAAGGAACGCGACGAACCCGGGGTGCGTCACGTCGAGCCGGTCGTAGAAGCCGTGCTCGGGGTGGAGCACGTGGGAAGCGTCGCCGCCTTCCGTCTCGCCGCGGCCGTAGGGCTTGAGGTTCTCGTCACGCAGCAGCCACTCGGGGTGGGCGTCGACGGTGAACTTGTCCCACTGCACCGTGATGTAGATCGGGGCGCGGATGCCACGTTTGTGGCAGGCTTCGATCTGCTCGGGCAGCAGGTTCGGCCGCTCGAGGTGCGGGTGGATCCGCTCGGGGAACTTCTCAGACTGGTAATACACGTAGCCGTGGTGGCAGCGGGCGAAGCAGTTGATCGACGTGACGTGGGCCTTGTACAGCGTCTCGGCGAAGTCGTCGGGATCGAAGTCCCGGCCGATGCCGTCGATGAGCGGAGACGTGTGGAAGTCGAGGTGGATGTGGCGCTGGGTGAGGGTCATGGCGGGGTGGGTCGGTGGTGAGGAGGGAGTGACAGCCGCCGCCGGCGGCCGCCGGAACCGGAAAAAAAGGGTTATGTGGTGACGACGAGGGCAGGTTGGGGAAAAAAAGACCCCCGAACGACGGCAGTCGTCCGGGGGCATAATTAGGCTTTGGACAGGCTCAGTCCTTGGCGGCGCGACGACGGAGCATGGCGATGGCACCGAGGCCGAGCAGCGCGGCCGAGCCCGGCTCGGGCACCACGCCGACGCTGAAGTTATCGACCTGGAGCGTGCCTGCGTCACCGGCGGCGAAGCGGTTGGAGAAAATCTCAAGGTTGAAGAAGCCGCTGGAGATCGCATCGCCAATCAGAGCGCCGTCGGTTTCGTTGAGCGTGAAGACCGCGGTGCCCCCGGTTTCGCCGCTGATAGAGACGCTCTCGGAAATCTGGAAGAACCCGGTCGGTGTGGAGAAGAAAGCAATAGAGATCAGGTTCCCCGCACCAGGATCCGAGGCGGTCTGGTCGAAGCTGAAATCCAGGAAGAAGGCTTGATCTGGATCACCCGCGGCGGCCGCACCCGCTGCCGAACCGATGGATGTAAACACCGCTTCCTGCTCTGCAGTCGTAAATAGGCCGAAGTTGAAATTTGTCTGAGCCACTTGGTCAAAACCGGTATCCGTGGTGAACGACAACTCGGCTACGCTTGTGCCGGTGAAGCCGCCGGCCACGACCGTTCCGCCGGTCACGGGCAGGACACCATTGCCGTCGAAGTCGGTGATGAGGGTTGAAGCGCCGGCGGTGGTCGAAACCGCGGCGATAGCAACAAAAGTGGAAAAGGACTTGAAAATCATACGAAACCTCCTAGGGGTGATGAATGACTTGCAGACACCCAGATTTGGGTGGCGATGAGTCAGATGCAAAACAGCCTTTGTTAATCGATTAACAAATACTTTAACAGATACAACAGCTCCAACAAAGATAATAACAAGTGAAGTATAGTGGATTTTTGTGCCGACGCAAGAGATCGTTATCGATAAATTTTGCAGCCTGGCCACGGCTGAGTTGTTTGTTTCTCAAAAAATCCCACAACACCTCGGATGCCCACCGTGTCAGCGTGCAACACGCCACAGAAAGTGATCGGCGTCTACCTCGCCCCTGCGGCGCAATGTCTTTAAGCGATTTTGGGGGAATCAATTAACACAATCCCACACGAAAGGTGTTGCCGCTGTGGGCGTTCCACGATCTGGGTGGGTCTCAAGTTCGTGATGGGTCTCCCCCCTATTTCCTACTCCACATCAGGTACGAATTTTTGGATGATATTTGGTGTTATGCAACTTCTCGGCTTGGTGTACCGTCTCGTCTGTAAATTCCTCTGGGCGTACCCCTCGCGGTTGATGCGAGACGCTTCTGGCCTCTGCCCATGTGACTGAGCCGTGCAAAGATTTGGGCGGCCGCATTCAATCGAGGACGAGCCGAACGGTCTGTCCGTCGGGGCTTAGGGTCGTCTCGAGCGTGGCGCGGCGGCCATCTCGGGCGGCCGAAATCCGGTAGTCGCCGTGAAAGCCGCGGACGACCGCACGGCCGGACGGGTCGGTGGTGACGCGCTCGTCGGTGTGCAGCGTGTCGGTGATCAGCTTGGCGAACGCCTCGCCGTTGGGCTTGATCGTCCAGTCCTCGTGCCACATCTCGGCCCCCGGGACCCACATCTTCGCGCCCCAGAAGCCCCATGTGGTCACGGACTGGACCGCGGGGTGGGCCATCACCGCAAGGTAGAAGTCGCGGGTGTAGTCGGCCTGGGTCTTCAGGTCCTCGGTGTTCACGTCGAACTCGGTGATCTGGATCGGCAGCCCGAACGCGGCGAAGCGGTCGAGGACCTCCCAAACCTTCGTCGGCGGGGTGAAGTCCTCGCCCATGTGGACCTGCATGCCGATGCCCGCCAGCGGCGCGTCGCGGTCCAAGAGGTCTTGGATGATCGCGGCGTAGGCGTCCTGCCGAGCGACGTTCAGGCCGCCGGCCGAGAGGATGGTGTGCTCGTTGATGATGAGCTTGGCCGACGGGGCCAGCGACTGGCCGAGCTTGAAGAAGTTGGCCCGCAGCGCGGGATCGGTGAGGACCTGGTCGATCTCCTGGAAGCTGGCCGGCTCGTTCCAGAAGTCGATCTCGTGGACGCCCAGGGCCTCGAGCCGGGGCATGACGTCGTGGACATACGACTCCATCTCGGCCCGGAGCTGCGCGGGATCGTCTTTCGCTTCGGACCACGCCGCGGGCGACCAGTCGAAGCGCGACCAGATCACGGTGTGGGCCTTGGTCTTGAACCCGTGGGACACGGCCCAGTCGATGGTGCGGGTGTACCGCTCGGCGGTGTCGGGGTCGGGCCAGCCCCAGGTCTGCGCCGCGTAGGACGGGGCGGTCAGGCGGTTGTGGTAGCGGAACAACACGTCGACTGGCCGGCCGAGGGCCTGTCGGCGGCCACCGGTAGCGGCGCCCAGGAGGCACCCACGGAGGGGGCCGAGGCCACACCCCGCGCGCTGCGCATCGCCCTCGACGTCGGGCCCTGGGGGCGTATCGAACGGCTGCTGCGGCTTCCGGAGCCGGTCGCGCTGGACGACGAGGAGCCGGCGCCGGGCGCAGCGGGCGCGGGCAGCACACCCGGCGCGGCCGCGGCCCCCGCAGCCGACGAAGCGGCAGGTGGCGATGGCTGACCGACGAAACGAATGCGTCCCGACACGCTCGCCGCGTCCGCGCAGGCGGCTCGAGCGCGGCGCGGGCCGGACGCAGCGGGCGCGGGGCGTCTTTGAGACTGGTCGCCGCGATCCGGCCCACTTGCGGGGTGATATCGCTGCGTAAAG
>JBCBSA010000245.1:0-4769 GCA_039819425.1 Planctomycetota bacterium | reverse complement strand
GGAGTTGCGGATGAAGCGGTCGATCTGTACCGCGACCCCAACGCCACGTTCATCGACGGCGATTACCACTACTCCGCCAACCAGGCCCTCCTGAGGCCGGTACTGAACGCGACCGCGTTTCAGCCCTACCGGCTCGAATGGCTCCGCCGCAGCAGCGAGGTTGTCTTGGCCGGCGACGGCACGCAGCGCGTCGGCGTACCGCCGGCCAACGCCGCCTACCACCGCGCCGCCGAACGCTTCACCGCCATCGGCATCGGCTCGGGGCACGTCAACGCCAGCACCCTCAACCCCGCTTTCACCAACAACGACGACCCCATCGTCGGCAGCAACACCCCCAACATCGAAGTCGAGGGCGACGCCTCGACCAACAACCTGGTCCGGTGGCGCCAGGGCAACAACTCCGCCGCCAACATGGTCTACGCCGACGGCCACGTCGAGACGACCCCGATCGGCGAACTCCTGCTCCGCAACTTCCGCAACGACCCGTGACCGACGCGTCGCGCCTCGTTTTTGTCTACGCCGGCCCGCTTGATGAGCTTTGCAGATTCGGCTTGATCCCAAGGCAGTTTCCATGACGCACCCCGACCGCTCCCCGTCCATCGCCGACACCCCGCACGACGCGGCGGTCGAAGCCGCCCGCGAACTCGCGGGTGAGCCGTCCCGGTACGCGCCGGCGGGCGCGGCGGCGTCGGTCGAGCCCCGATCGATCTCGACCCGCTCTCTCCCGATCTCCGCCATGACTGAACCGACTTCACGCTTCACTAACTTTTCTCAGGAGGACTTTTCGATGACACGTTTACGTTTTAAGACCGGTTTGAAACTCGCTGCCCTCGCGGCGGCCGCGGGGCTGCCCCTGGCGTTTGGCGCCGCTCCCGCCTCGGCATCCGTGCTTCTGTTTGATTTCAGCGCCAGTACCGCGCTGCCGACGGACCCCGCGATGGACCAGGCCGACCTGTTCGACGGCGCGACCTCGGCGGCCCTGATCCTGCCTAACCCCGTCACCGGTGGGACCGTGACCCTCACGTTCTCGGTGGCCGCGCCCGGCGGCGCGACGCTCGACGTCAACAACAGCAACCTGGGGATCGACAGCTCGGTCCCCTCCGACGGCCCCATCGCCTTGGACCTCGGCGAGGCGTTGTCGATCACAACCGACAGCGACATCGAACTGGTTGAACTGGATTTCTCCGGGGTCGCCAGTGATGAAAACGTGATCGTCACCTTTTCCGGGGCGGTGTCGGGTTCGGTATTGGTGGATGACGTCGGATCGGCCGACGACTTCGACGAAAACGAGATCGCGGAACTCCTCGCGGACGTCTCCGCCACGGTCACGGCGGGCAGCGCGGCGGGGACGACGCCTTCGGTGTTCCTGCCGGCCGGCACGACCGTCACCATCACCCCGGCGATCGACCCGAACAACACCGACGGCGTGTCGGGCCTGACTTTCCCCGCGTTCACCGTCGCCTTCGTCCCCGAGCCCGGCTCGTTGGTGTTGCTGGCCGCGGGGTCGGCGTTGCTGGTGTCGCGGCGAAGGCGTGCGTAGCCGCCGCCTGGTTCGAGGAGCCCGCCGTCTCTTGTCCGTCAACGCGTCGGTTCCGATGGACCGCCCCGGTTTCCTCCGCCGGGGCGGCTTTCATTAACATGCGGCCAGACCCGCTGGATATCGTCGATGCCCCACACGCCCCGCCCCCGACACGTCATGCTCCTGGTCGGCGAGGACACCGGCCGACACCTGGGGTGCTACGGCGAGGGCTACGCCCACACCCCGCACCTTGATCGGCTCGCGGCCCAAGGCTGCCGGTTCACCCACGCCTTCACCCACGCCCCGGTCTGCGCCCCGTCGCGCGGCGGGCTGATCGCGGGCCGCTACCCCTGGGCTATCGGCAACCACCACATGCGCTCGCGGCTGATCGATCCGCCGCGGCTGTTCACCCACGAGCTGCGCAGCGCGGGGGTCCACGTCGCCTGGCCGACCAAGACCGACTTCAACTTCGAGGCCCCCGCCGACTTCGCCGACACGACCGAAGACTGGCTCGACACGCCGGGCCAGGCCATGTCGGACCGGCCGACGTTCTGGTACCGCAACTTCGGGGTCACGCACGAGTCGGCGGTCTGGGAATTCAACCCGATGAACCCGACGGCCCGGCCGTATGCGCAGGCGTTGGCCGCGTTGTCGCCGGACGAACTGCACGACCCCGCCGAGGCCCCGGTCCCGCCGTACCTGCCCGACGTGTATGAGACCCGCCGTGATGTCGCGCGTTATTTCGACTGCCTGCGGGTGCAGGACCGCCAGGTCGGTCGGGCGCTCGACGCGTTGGACGCCGCGGGGTTGGCCGACGACACGCTGGTGATCTACCTGACCGACCACGGCCGGGGCCTGCCGCGGGAGAAGCGGTGGTGCTACGACGCGGGGTTCCACCTGCCGCTGATCGTGCGTTGGCCGGGTGTGATCGAGCCGGGGTCGGTCGACGACCAGATGGTGGCGTGGGTCGACATCGCCCCGACGATCCTGTCGGTGTTGGGGGTCGCGGTGCCCGAGAGCTACGACGGCCGGGTGTTCCTCGGCGAAGAGGCCCAGGCGACACCGCGGCGGGAGTATGCCTTCGCCGGGCGCGACCGCATGGACGCCAACTACGACTTCGTCCGCGCCTGCCGGTCGTCGCGATTCCTCTACATCCGCAACGGTTTCCCGAGCCTGCCCTACGCGGCGCGGCAGTGGTACATGGAGCACGAACCCACGTTCCAGGCGATGCGCAACCTCCACGCCCGCGGCCTGCTCACCGGCGACGCGGCGCTGTTCTTCGCCCCCCGCAAAGCGACCGAAGAGTTCTTCGACTGCGACGCCGACCCGCACTGCCTGCGCAACCTCGCCGAGGACCCGGCCCACGCCGCGGCGATCGGCGAGCACCGCGCGGCTTACGAGGCGTTCTTCGCCGAGGTCCCCGACCTCGGGCTCGAAGACGAGACGGCCCTGATCGAGCGCGGCCTCATCGAAGACCAACTGGACGAATACCGCACGCGTGTCGCCCCCCTGCCCCCGGCGTATCAGATCGGGCCGGAGCTCGCGCCCGTGACCCGTCACGAGGCCGCCGCGTATCGGGTGTGAGCGACCGCCAAGGCGGTATCATCCGGTTGCCATGCCCACCGAGCGTATCGTCACCGCCACGTCGACCGACCTCCACGAAGAAACCTTCAACCTCTCGCTACGCCCCGAGACCCTCGACGACTACGTCGGCCAGCCCGACCTGATCGAAAAACTCCGCATCACGCTCCAGGCCGTCAAGCAGCGCGGCGAGCCCATGGAACACGTCCTGCTCCACGGCCCGCCGGGCCTGGGCAAGACCACCTTGTCCCACATCATCGCCCACGAGATGGGCACCCACGCCACCGTCACCGCCGGGCCCGCCCTGACCAAGGGCGGCGACCTCGTCGGCACCCTCACCAAGCTCCAGCGCGCCGACGTCCTGTTCATCGACGAGATCCACCGCCTCCCCGCCGCCGTCGAGGAGTTCATCTACCCGGCGATGGAGGACTTCAAGATCGACTTCACCATCGACACCGGCATGCACGCCAAGACGATCCCGATCACGCTCAAGCCGTTTACGCTCATCGGCGCGACGACGCGGGCGGGGCTGCTGTCCGGGCCGATGCGGTCGCGGTTCGGGATCACGCACAACCTGGAGTTTTACTCGCAGGCCGACCTGCTGAAGATCCTCGAACGCTCGGCCGGCCTGTTGGGTCTTCACGCCAACGCATCGAATGCGCTCGCCACCATCGCGGCCCGCTCGCGCGGCACGCCGCGGATCGCCAACCGCCTGCTCCGCCGCGTCCGCGACTTCGCGCAGGTCAAGGCCGACGGCCGACTCACGCCCGAACTCGTCGACGAAGCGCTGCAGCTCGAGGGCGTCGACCAACTCGGCCTCGACGCGATCGACCGCAAATACCTCACCGCCATCGGCACGACCTACGAGGGCGGCCCCGTCGGCCTCGAAGCCGTGGCCGCGACCTTGGGCGAAGACGCCGGCACGCTCGAGTCGATGGTCGAGCCGTACCTGTTGCAGGTCGGCTTCCTGGCCCGCACCCGCAAGGGCCGCATGCTGACCAAGGCCGGCGCCGAGCACGTCGGCGTGCGGTTCCGCCCCACGGAAGACGCGGTCACGGACGACGGCCAGGCGTTGTTCTGAAGCTTAGCCCGGGGCAATGGCCCCGGGCCGCCGCGGCCGACGATCACGCGAACCGTGATGTTCCGAAAAGGCCACCACCCGCGGCACCCCCGGCGACTCGCCGGGGGCTAAATCCCAAACCCTCCGAGTCCAGTATGTCCCTTCTCACCCGCCCCCTCGTCCTGATGATCGCGGCCTGCCTGTCGACCGCACCGGTGTCTGCCGACGACCACGCCACCTCGCCCGCCGAAGAACTCGCCGAACGTTACGGCATCGATGGCTGGGACCAGATCGCGTCGTTGGAGTTCACGTTCAACGTCGAACTGCCGAATCGTCGGATGAGTCGTGCATGGAACTGGGAAATCGTCGATCAAGCCGTTACCCGACGAATCGGGGATGACGCACACCGCATTAATCTGCGATCTCTCCATGAACTGTGGAGCATCACTTCCAATTACAAAGACTACGACGTCCACAAGCAGTTCATCAACGACACCTACTGGCTGCTGTTCCCGTTCCAACTCGTCTGGTCCGACCCCACGGTCACCGACGCCGGCCCCGAGCCCCGGCCCCTCGGCGACGGCACGGCCCGTAAGCTCACCTGCCAGT
>JBCBSA010000244.1:0-4775 GCA_039819425.1 Planctomycetota bacterium | reverse complement strand
CGGCTTACTGGAGATGTCGTAGACCACGCGGTTGACGCCGCGGACCTCGTTGATGATGCGGTTGCTGACGGTGGCCAGCACGTCGAAGGGGATGCGGGCCCAGTCGGCGGTCATGAAGTCCTGGCTCTCAACGGCGCGGACGGCGACGACCTGTTCGTGGGTCCGGCCGTCGCCCATGACGCCGACGGCTTTGACTGGCAGGAGTACGGCGAAGACCTGCGCGGTCTTGCGGTATAGGCCGTTGGCGACGATCTCTTCGAGGAGGATCTCGTCGGCGTCGCGGACGAGGTCGAGCTGAGGCTTGGTGACTTCGCCGAGGACGCGGACGGCCAGGCCCGGCCCGGGGAACGGGTGACGCCAGACCATCTGCTCGGGGAGCCCGAGCACGGTGCCGAGTTGGCGGACCTCGTCCTTGAAGAGGCTGCGTAAGGGTTCGATGAGGTCGAAGCCGAGCTGTTCGGGAAGCCCGCCGACGTTGTGGTGGAGCTTGATGTTGGCGGCGGTGCCGGCGTAGCCGTGGCCGGACTCGATGACGTCGGGGTAGAGGGTGCCCTGGGCGAGGTATCGGATCTCGGATTTTTGGTTTCGGAATTCGGATTTGATCTGGTCGGCGGTCTCTTTGAACACGTCGATGAAGCGGTGGCCGATGCGGGTGCGTTTTTCCTGGGGGTCTTCGACGCCGGCGAGGTCGCCGAGGAATTGCTTCTCGGCATCGATGACCCGGAGGTCGAGGTCGAAGTGGCCCCGGAACGTGGTCTCGACGAGTTCACGCTCGCCCTTGCGCAGCAGGCCGTTGTCGACGAAGATGCAGGTGAGCTGCTTGCCGATGGATTTGGCGAGGAGGGCGGCGACGACGGACGAGTCGACGCCGCCGGAGAGGCCGAGGATGACGTGGTCGTCGCCGACGAGTTCGCGGATGCGGGCCGACTCGGACTCGAGGAAGTCGGCCATGGTCCAGTGGCCCGAGCAGCGGCAGGCGTTGAAGAGGAAGTTGTGGAGGACGTCGCCGCCGTGGGGCGTGTGGGTGACCTCCGGGTGGAACTGGAGGCCGTAGAAGGGACGTTCGCGGTGGCGGACGGCGGCGAAGGGGCAGGTGGGCGTGGTCGCCGTGGCGATGAATTCCGGGGGCAGGGTGTTGACCTGGTCGCCGTGGGACATCCAGACGGAGGTGTGGTCGGGCACGCCGCGGAACAGGTCGGAGTTCTCGACGACGCGGAGGTTGGCCCGGCCGTATTCCCGGGCGGTGGCGTTCTTGACCTCGGCCCCGAGGAGTTGACAGCCCACCTGCATGCCGTAACAGATGCCCAGGACGGGTACGCCGAGCTCGAACAGCCGGGGGTCGGGCTTCGGGGCGTCGTCGTCGTAGACCGAGGACGGGCCGCCCGAGAGGATGACGCCGGTGGGGTTGAGTCTGGCCAGCCGTTCGACCGACACGTCCGGGGGCACGAGCATCGAGTAGACGCCGGCTTCGCGGACCCGGCGGGCGATGAGCTGGACGTACTGGCTGCCGAAGTCGAGGATCGGCACGACCTCGGTCACGCCGGCGGGGACGGTGAACACATCGTCGGGGATACCGACGGGAGCGTCGGTCGGGTTGGTGTCGGCGTACTGGGTCATGGCGGGGTTGGTGGATCGGGAAAACCGGCGAGTTTAGCCGATCGCCATGGCGGAGGGGCGGTTCCGGAGGGGCGGATATGATCGAACCTATGACGAATTGGGCGTGGTCTTGGGTGGTGCTGGCGCTGGCAGCCGGGGCGGCGGGATCGGAGGTTTCCGACCACGGGTTACCGGGCTTGGGCGAGGAGGAAATCGCTCAGCTCGCTACGGCCGACGACACCCGCCCGCCGGACGAGCCGGCGTTGTATCCGCTGCTGCGTAACGCGGCGAAGTGGGACCCGGAGGCGGTTCGGGCGGCCGAGCGGTCCGCGGCGACCCCGGACTGGAGCGACGTCGTCGATGACGCCGCCGCTCACCGGGGGGAGGTGGTACGGGTCGAGGGCAGCTACGCGGGGCGGCAGCGGCGGGTGGAGTTGCTGCGGGCCGGGCCGTGGGGCGAGAAAGTGACGGAGTGGGGGATCGTCGTTGGGCGGGGCACGGCCCAAGAGCGTGTGGTCGTGGTGTATCTGGTTAACCCGTCCGACGCCCCGGTCGCGCCGAGGGCGGGGGCGTCGGTGCGACTGGTGGGGCGGTTCTTCAAAACCTGGACGGACCGCGACGCCAAGGGGCAGCAGCGGCGTTACCCGGTGGTGGTGGCGAGGTCGGCGTCAGTGGTGTCGACGTCGTCGTCGGGCGGCGCAGCGCCGGCCCTGGTCGCGGCGGTGGTCGTGTTGCTGGCGGGGTTGTTTGCGGTGCGTTGGTGGACGCGAGGAACTGGAGGTCACCGTCGTCAGGGGGCGCGGCGGGAGGGGGCTGATCGGATCGACGCGGGGACTGAATACGACCTGCCCGAAGACCCGGCCGAAGCGCTGGAACAACTCGAGCGATCCGCCGAGGGTTGACGCCGCCACTCGCTATCCTTGCCGCCATGCCGACCGTTGACCTGACGCTGCCGCACCACCGCTACGACGTGCACATCGAGCCCGGGGCCCTGATGCGGCTGGGGACGCTGGTGCGCGAAGCCGTGCCCACCGCCGACCGCGCGTTGCTGGTGACCGACGAGGGCGTCGAGCCGCACCACGCCCGGCCCGCCGCCAAAGCCATGGAAGCCGAAGGCGTCGAGACCGTCGTCGCCGTCATCCCCGTCGGCGAAAAGAAAAAGAACCTCGGCACCGTCCGCACCCTCTACGACCTGCTGCTGGAAAACAGGTTCGAGCGCGGCCACCCGATCGTCACCCTCGGCGGAGGCATCTGCGGCGACGTGGCCGGCTTCGCCGCGGCGACCTATCTCCGCGGCGTCCCGTTCGTGCAGTGTCCCACCAGTCTGCTGGCGATGGTCGATGCATCGGTCGGCGGCAAGACCGGCGTTAACGTCCCCCAAGGCAAAAACCTCATCGGCGCGTTCCACCAGCCGTCCCGCGTGGTCATCGACACCGACGTGCTGACCACGCTGCCCGAGCGCGAGCTGCGTTGCGGACTGGCCGAGTGCCTGAAGCACGGCGTCATCCGCGACGCGGCCCTGTTCGATTGGATCGCGGGCCACGCCGAGGGCATCCTCACGCTCCAGCCCGAGACGCTGGTCGAATTGGTCGAGCGCAACGTGCGGATCAAGGCCGCCGTCGTGGTGGCCGACGAGCGCGAGGCCGGCGAGCGGGCCCACCTCAACCTCGGCCACACATTCGCGCACGCCATCGAGGCGACCTCGAAGTTCGGCACGACCTACAAACACGGCGAGGCGGTGTCGCTGGGCATGGTCGCCGCGGCGAACTTCGCGTTGAACCGCCGTGTCTGCGACACGACCGTGCGTGACCGGATCATCGCCGGCTGCGAGTGTGTCGGCCTGCCGACCTCGGCCAAGCACCTCGCCCCCGACTCGCTGCTGCTCAAAGCGATGTCGCTAGACAAGAAGGTCCGGGCGGGTCGGCTGCGGCTGGTGCTGCCCGTCCGCGTCGGGGCGGTGACGATCGTCGACGACGCGACGCCCGACGAGGTGCGGGCGGCGTGGTCGGCCGTGAGGGAATAGCCGTGGCCCCGTCAGTACCGGAGGCCCGATACTTCGCTACTAAATCGCGCGTCATCACGCTGGAATATTGAGTGAAAGCAAAACTTCGGAGGCGACGCAGGAATGGATAGTTCGCGGTCTGCGGATTATCCCGAATACGGTCTCTAAGTCAGCGAAGCAGGCCGGCGGGTACTGCATGAAAATGTATAGGCAAATATTTGGTAAGTGCCTGCCAGCCTCTTTACTGAGTCTTGACGATATGTCAAAGCTTCGGCTTAAAATTAGATGATGTATTTTTAGCACGTCAAAAGCGAAGAAGGAGTTCGACAGCGGCGAAGTTGATGGCCTCGTCGGGGCCGGTGTCGGCGATGAAGTCGCCGGGGATGAATTGCGAGTAGGACAGCAGGAGCGAGAGCTCGCGGGTGAGTTTGGCTTCGGCGATGGCGTCCCACTGCCAGCCGATGAATCGTGCATCGCTGCCGCCCGGTTCGCGGACGATGTTGCCGGGGATGTCGTAGACACCGTCGTCAGCGCTTTCACGCCAGAAGGGACCGCCTTGGAGAGTGATACTCCAACGGTCGGTGGGTTGGACGGTTGCGAGGGCTTGGAGGTTGATGAGGTTGTAGGGGCCGACCGGGGTGAGCTCGCCAAAGTATTTGCCCTTGGGGAAGAGGGGGTTGAAGCTTTCGAGTTCGGGGTCATCGGGGTCGTCGTCGCCGCTGACAACGTTGGCTTTGAGACCGAGGCGGGGGCGGTAGGCGGTGTCGAAGGTGTAGCCGACGGAGGAGGCGAGGCTCCAGGCGTTGATGTCGCCGGAGCCGAAGCGGCCGAACTGGTAGAAGGCTTCGAGGTCCCAGTCGAGGGTGCCCGGGCCGAGGGGGCTTGTCCCGAAGAAGCGGGTGTCGAGGGTGTGGCGGATTTCGCGGATCGGGTCGCCGACGTTCTGGACGAAAACGGAGGCGTCGTCGAGGAAGCCGAGGTAGTAGAGGTCGAGGCCGGCGTCGGCGTGGGGCAATAGGTCGGCGAGCTTGCGGGTGGCGTAGACGCCCCAGAGGGACTGGGTGTCGTTGGAAGTGTCGTCGAAGTCTTCGATGTCGTTGGCGACGGGTCGGGCCCAGAAGCCGTTGATCTGCCAGGGGCCGGTTTCGAGGGTGGCTCGGCCGCCGTCGAAGGAGCG
>JBCBSA010000243.1:0-4789 GCA_039819425.1 Planctomycetota bacterium | reverse complement strand
GTTCCCGGATTATAATCATCCCAGGTAGGCTTACCTCGTTTTGTTATCGATGGTTCAAACCACGCATTCTCTGCAAAAGGTATTTTCAGCAATAAGTCCGTCAAGACCTTTGTGAAATTCAAAATCACCTTCACGATGATTTGTTTTCTTTGTAGCAAATTTTGTAAAATCTGGGAATGGAAGAAAATTTGCCATCCGATCAACAAGTGTATCTATGGCTACCTCGCGAATAGCCCTGACTAATTTCCGATGACTATATTGAATGCCTAATTGATTGAATGTTTGCTGTGTACTTTGGATTAGTTGCGTAACATTTAATTCTGCCAAGCTGAACCCACCGGTCGGATCGCTGTAGAGGTGAGGGTTGTTGTTGGCGAAAATATAGGGGTTGTAGCTCTCGACCTCGCTCGGGTCGGGGGCCACGGGGTCGACGCTCAGGAAACGGCCCGTCTCGGGGTCGTAGCTGCGTGCCCGCATGTCGATCAGGCCGGTGATCGGGTCGTGCCAAGCGGCGTGGTAGCCCAGGTCCTGGATGGCGTCGCTGCCCGCGAGCAGGTTGCCGAAGGCGTCGTAGCGGTACGTGGCGGTGAGGTTGCCGCTGCCATCGGTCAGGGCGGCGATGCTGTCGCTGGCATCCTCCAAGTAGTAGCTCACGTTACCCTCGGCGTCGTAACGCAGGATCGGGTTCTCACCCGCGTACACCCAGCCGTTGAGCAGGCCCCCGGAAGTATCGGCTTCGAGGAAGCGTTGGCCGATGTCCACGCCCAGGTTCTGGGCCGGGACGCCGACGAGGTAGTTCTTCGATGTTTCCGCGCTGTCGCCGCGGCCCACGCGTTGGCCCTGGGCGTTGTAGGTGTAGGTGATCACGCGGCCCGCTCCGTTCTCGGCCCGCACGACCTGGCCCAAGCTGTTGTAGTTCAGCGTCCACGTCCGGCCGTCGCGGGTGATGGACTCGAGCACGCCGCCCGGACCCCATAGGTGAACGACTGGTCGTCGTCACTTCCGGGGGTGTCAATAGCGGTCAGCAGGAAGTCGCTCTCCACGCTGGCGCTGTAGACGCTCGCGACCCCGTTCGTCACGGTCCGCGTCCGGTTGACCGCCGCGTCGTACTCGTAGCGAATCGTCTGCGTGAGCGTGCCGGCCGCGTCGAAGTAGCTTTCCCCCGACACGCGGTTGGCGGGGTCGTAGGTGAGTTCCACGTAGCTGCCGTCTTCGCGGGTGATCCGGCTCGGCTCGCCCGTGGCGGCCGACTCGTGGGTGTAGGTGAACGACGAGATGACCGAACCGCTGTCGTCGGTGTGCACCAGGGACAGCAGGCGGTCGCGGGCGTCGAACGTCCAGGTGGTGACGACGCCGTTGGGCAGGGTGCGGGTCGAGAGGCGGTCGCGTTGGTCGTAGGTGTAGGTGGTCACGCCGGCGAAGGGGTCGGTGACCGTCTCGAGGTTGCCGTTGGCGTCGTAGGTGTAGGACGTGGTGCGGGGGGTGTCGGCGGCGGAGGCTCGGGTGGTCACCGTGGCGACGCGGCCGGCGATGTCGTAGGTGTAGGTGATGCTTGTCCCGTTGGGCTGGGTGATCGACTTGAGGCGGCCGGCGTGACTTGCCGTGGGGCTTTGCGGGTCGTCGAGGCTGTAATAGGCGTAGGTGGTTTGGCCGGTGTGGTCGGTGAGGGTGCGGAGTTCGTCGTTGAGGCCGTAGGTGTAGGCGGCGGATTCGCCGGTGGCGAGGGTGAGGGAGGTGGGGTCGCCGGCGTCGTTGAAGGCGTTGAGGGTTTGAGTGCCCAGGCCGCGGCGGGTGATGGAGTTGACTTCACCGTCGGCGTCGTAGCCGTAGGTGATGGTTTCGCCGGTGGGTCCGGTGATGGTGTCGAGTCGGCCGTCGCCGACTTCGGAGTCGTCGTAGTTGAGGGTGATGACGTTGCCGGCGAGGTCGGAGGCGGTTTCGATGCGTCCGTCGTCGAGGTAGGTGAAGACGCGGGAGCGGCCGGCCTCGTCGGTGATGCGGGTGGGGCTCTGCTCGGCGTCGTCGAGGACGTCGCGGTTGCGGTATTGGAAGGAGACGGCGGTGCCGTCGGCGTTGACGAGTCGTAGGGGCAACCCGGCGGGGTCGCGTTCGATGCGGGTGGTGCGGGCGGCGGGGGTGTCGACGACCGAGCCGTCGGCGGGGTCGATCGTGACGCCTTCGGTGACGGTGGTGATCAGGCCGTCGACGTCGCTGACGACGCTGAAGCCCGCCACATCGCTCGGCGTTACGTCGACACCGTCAGCCGCAACCTCATCGAGACCGGCGATCTGTGGGAAAAATACAACGCCGAAACCGGGCGCATCGACACGCGCGACAAACACAAGACCCCGGCCATGATGGGGTGGGCCGTGGGCGTTTTCATCCACTGCGCGAGCTACCCGGGTCTGCTCGGCACGAAGACGTGAACGTGCGCCAAGCGTCGATTTGCCCCGGCCTTGGCCGACGCATCATCCCGTCGATGACCGCTCGTTCGCTGATCGCGGCGCTGTTTGCGGTCAATGATTTGTAGCCCTTGCTCAGCCGGCCGTGCCGGCCCAAATGACACCATATCGCCGCCGTGCAAGTCGGTGTCGCTGAGACGCGAGAGCACATTTTACTTGGCCAGGCTGGTCACGCCTTGGTTTGGGATGAACGCGACTTCGGGCTCGACCTTCCAGGTGGCCGCCGAGCGTTGCGGGTGAGCCGGGTGTGACGTATGTGCCTGACGTCGTCTCGGGGCGAGCTCCCAACGGGTGAATTCATTGAGCAGGCGGTCGTCGATGGACTCACACCACACGCTCATGCGATGACGCAGGCGGTCGAGGGGGGCCTGCGCCTCGGGGTCATCGATACGGTTGACGAACTCCGGTGGGTCGGCTTGAAGGTCGTAGAGCTCGTCGATCGACGTGGGGTTCCAGACGTACTTCCATCGGCGGTCGCGCACCATCCGGGAGCTGTATAAACCGAACTGGCAGCCGAAGTATTGGCTGAACACGTCGGTGCGTCCGGTGGTGGCCTCGCCCCTGACGACGGGCATCAGGTCGACGCCTTCAAACTCGGGGGGGGGGGGTGACGTGGGCGGCGGCACAGATCGTGCTGGCGAGGTCGAGCTCGTGAATCACCATCTCATCACAGGCCCGGCCCGCCGGGACCGTGCCCGGCTGACTGATGATGAGCGGCACGCGCACGACGTCGTCGTACATCATGTAGTGCTTGTCCATCATCCCGTGTCCCCCGCAGAGGTCGCCGTGGTCGGTGGTGTAAATCACCAGCGTGTTTTCGAGCTGGCCGGCGTCTTTGAGGGTGTCCAGGACCCGGCCGATGTAGCGGTCCAGCAGCGTGATCTCGGCGAGGTACCGGCTGACGACGGGGGCCCAGTCTTGCCAGCGCCAGCCGTCGACACCCCAGGCTTGCTGCTGCTTGGCCTGCATCGGCGGCTTGTGGTTCAGCGGCTCGGCGAAGCTGGGCCAGGGCTCGATGGTCTCGGGCGGGTAGAGGTCCGCGATCTCTTGCGGCACGAGGCAAGGCAGGTGCGGTTCGGACGGGTCCCACCGAATAAAGAACGGCGAGCCCTCGGCAGAAAAGTCTTGGATCGCGCGTTGGGTGAGGTCCGCCCCCCAAGCGATACGGCTCTGCTCGGCGGTGGTGTGGGGGTCGATCTCACCGAACCAACCGTTCTGACGCTCACGCCTCGGCAGCCTTTGCTGAGCACGCCAGCGCTCGTAGTCCCGCTCCTCACAGGCGTACCGGTCGACGCCGTAGTCGGTGGGCAAGCCGGGCAGCTCTTTGTGGTACTTGCCGAAGTGGGCCTGCCGATAACCCGCGTTGTGGAGCAGGTTCCAGAGCACGGGCGTGTCGGTCTGGGCGGGCTGGTAGCCGTCGAAAGGGGGGATGTTGATGCAGCGGTGCTGCGAAGGCCAGCGTCCGGTCATGAGGCTTGCGCGGGCCGGGCTGCAGATCGGGGCGGGGGTGAAGGCGTGGCTGAAATCCGTGCCGTGTGCAGCGAGACGGTCGAGGTTGGGCGTCTGCAGCTGCGGGTGGCCGTGGAGGCCCAGGCAGTCGTAGCGGTGCTGGTCGGAATGGATCAAGAGGATGTTGGGGGGGGAAGTGGGCACGTTGTTTTCCTGGCAAAAAAGAAACGGGGTAAGCAGAGCGGCGAAGCGTTCAGGGGTTCCGAGCGTCGCGATATTCCGACGGGGTGGCGTCGGTGTATCGGCGGAAAGCGCGGTTGAAGGTGGCGTGTGAGGTGTAGCCCAGGTCGAGCATGATGTTCTTGATGGGCTCTTGCGTGCCGCGGAGGCGGGCGCAGGCCTCCTGGATGCGGAGCTCGCCGAGGTAGCGACGGGGCGACACGCCGTATTTTTCTTTGAATGCGCGGGTGAGGTGTTCCCGGGAGACGCCGCAGCGTGAAGCCAGCTCGCCGACGGTCCAGTCGTTCTCGGGGGATTCGCGGAGAAGTGCTTCGGCGGTCTCGGCGAGCTGGCGGGTCTGCGGCGCGTTGACCTCGCCCTCGGCGGCCTTGAGCACCATCGCCAACAACCCGCACGTCATCGACATGCACTCCGAGGGCGCCATCGTCACGTAGTGCGTCCGTTCCTTGGTCAGCGCCGTCATCCTCCGGAGCAACGCCGCCTGCGGGTCGAGGCGGTAAGGCCCGGCGAACCGCTCCCGGACCTGGGCCACCATGTCCAGCGCCGCAGTGCCCTCGAAGATGAAGCCCAGCCACTCGAAATTGCCCCGGTGTTGGGGGTGACGACCGAACCAGTTGGTGTCGTCGCGAACTTGGTGG
>JBCBSA010000242.1:0-4796 GCA_039819425.1 Planctomycetota bacterium | reverse complement strand
GTCCGACGCGTTTCATCAGCCCGGTATCCTCGGTTGACCGCCACGGCGTGCTCCTTGTCTGACAGCTTCCGTCGCTGAACCGAGGGCCGACGTAAGGGGGCGGACCGCCACGCCTGTGCGCACATTTCTTGCGTTGCGGACCGTGCGGCGTTTGAAATCGCCGGCAAAACAACGAGAAAAATTTTTTCGTCCGGCCCCGGATTTCAGGTCGGTTTCGGTGTCGGCGTGTGCGCGCGGCGGGGGACCCACTTGACGGTGAGGACGAGGAGGACGCCGACGACGAGGGCGGCGGCGGCGGCGGTGAGGATCAGGCGGGTGACGGTGGCGGCGACGGCGTCGAGGCGGGCGTCGAGGGCGGGGCCGGCGGTGGCGGTGTCGGTGGTCTCGAGGAGGGTGGTGGCGTTGCCGACGACCTGGTTGAGCTCGTAGAGGGCGGCGGTGTACTCGGTGATGTCGAACGGGCGCGGCGGGGGGGCGTTGGGGTCGCGTGGCGGCCGGTTGGCCGAGGCGGCGAGGGCGGCGGCCTGGATCTCCTGGACGCGGGCGGTGATGGCGTCGGCGGCCATGAGCATCTGCGTGGTGTCGGCGGTGACCTGTTGGGTGCCGTGGAGCAGGGCGGTGAGGTTTTCTTGGTTGTTGGCCAGGTCCTCGACGAGGCCCCGGCGTTGCTGGGTGAGCGTATCGGGCAGCGTCTCGGCGACGACGGCGAAGCGTTCGCCCAGGTCCAGCGCGTCGTTGACGCGGGTGTTGGCGATGCTGTCGTAGACGACCGCTTCGGCGCGCCACTGGGCGAGGATCATCAGGCGCGGCGCGAGCCAGGACGTGCGTTCCAGGAGGAGCTGGCCCTCGTTGACGGCGTCTTGGCCCTTGCTGAAGGGGTTGAAGATGTTGATGAAGTTCGACGGCAGGTTCGTGAAGCTGCCCACCACGTCGGACATGCTCAGCCCCTGCTGAACGCCCGGGAGGTCGGCGAGGCGGACGTACCAGATGTCGGTGTTGTCGGGGTTGGCGGCGGACCACTCGTCGATCAGCCGGAGCAGGTCGGTGCGCTGCTCGGGGCTCATGACGCGGGCGGCGATGGAGAAGGCTTCCTCTTCGAGGCGGTTGGCCCGGTCCTGGAGCAGCGGGGCGTACCCGCCGAAGAACTTTTCGGCGTGGGCTTCGAGGAAGTTGACCTGCAGGGACGTGAGCACGACGGCGTTGAGCAGGGCCGAGGGGGGCACGGGGTCGACGGCGATGTCGTACATCGCGGTGGCGCCGTTGATCTTCATTTGGTGGGCCCGGCGGCGGAGGTCGGGATCGTCGTCGGCCTCGACGACGATCTGATCGGCGGCCTCGGCGATCGTCTGGCGGTACTGGTCGGCGAAGTTGCGGACCGCCTGCTGCATCATCGCGGGGGTGAACCGCGAAGGGTCGGCCTCCACGTTGCCGCCGGGCGGCGGCGGGCCGGGGGCGGTGGTGTCGGTCGGGGCCGGGCCCGAGCCCGCTGCGGCGGGGGGCGGTGGGGTGTCGCCTTCGGTGTCGGCCTGGGCGAGGGGGCCGGGTAACGCGGTATCCGGAGCCTCGGCCGGGGTCGCGGCGGAGCGTGGCACCGGCGGCGGGGGCTCGGGAGCCTGGGCGTTGCCGCCGGTACCGAAGACGCCGGGGACGCACCCGGTTAGCGACGACATCACCACGAGCAGCACAGCCGAGGCGGAGGTCAGGGGCTTCCGTGACGAGATCGGATTCATGTGTGCACTCTATCCCGCGGTGCGTGGCGCGGCTTTGCCCGGGGGGGGATCGTCGATGAGTTGGCCGTCGACGACAACGGGTTGGCCGCGCAGCCAGACGTGCGTGGCGTGGCCGGCGACGGTGAAGCCCTCGAAGGCGGAGTAGTCCGTGGCCATGTGGTGGGTCGCGGCCGAGAGGGTGCGCGGGCCTTCCGGGGGACCGGGGTCGTAGAGGACGAGGTCGGCGTCGTAGCCGGGGGCGAGCCGGCCCTTGGTCGGCAGCGACAACAGGCGGGCGGCGTTGGTGCTCGCGGCGGCGACGAACTGCGACCGCGACAGCCGGCCGTCGGCGACGCCGTTGAACAACAGATCGACACGGTGTTCGATGGAGGGGACGCCGTTGGGGATGAGGGTGAAGTCGTGGCCGGCGGCGGGGTCGCCCATGCGTTTCTGCGGGTCGAAGTCGAACGGGGCGTGGTCGGTGCCGACGGTGTCGACGTCGCCGGCGGCGAGGGCACGCCAGAGGTATTGCTGTTGTTCGACGCCGCGGATGGGGGGGGACATGACGTACTTGGCGCCCTCGAAGGGGTCGTGGCCGGTGGTGGCGTCGCGCTGGGCGTAGGTGTCGTCGAGCGTGAGGTAGGGGATGACGGTCTCGACCGAGACGTCGACGCCACGCCCCCGGAATTTCGAGACGATCTCCACGGCTTCTTGGCAGGAGGTGTGGACGACGTAGCCGCGGGCGCCGGTGCGTTCGAGGAAGGTGCAGAAGTGGTGGACGCCCTCGGCCTCGACAGCGATGGGGCGCGACGGCTCGTGCCACCGCGGCTCGACCTTGCCGGCGGCGAGGAGGCGGGCCTGCTCCGCGGCGATCAGCTCGGCGTTCTCGCAGTGGGCCGTGACGACGACGTCCAGTTCGGCGGCGAGGCGACAGATCCAGTAGAGCTCGTCGTCGTCGACACCGAACGCGCCCTTGTAGGCGAGGAAGACTTTAAAGGAGCGTTGGCCGTGGTCGTTGACCAGTTCGCGGAGCTGTTGCTCGACGGTGCCGTCGTAGCGGGTGACGCCGATGTGGAACCCGTAGTCGCAGACGCCCTCGGAAGCTTTGTCACGCCAGAGGCGGTAGGCGTCGAGGGGGTCTTCGTCGCGGCCGGGGCAGACCATCTCCATGTAGGTGGTGGTCCCGCCGAGGAGGGCGGCGCGGCTGGCGGTGGGGTGGTCGTCCTTGGCGGAGGTGCCCATGAACGGGAGGTGGATGTGGACGTGGGGGTCGATGAAGCCCGGGCAGAGGAGCTTGCCGGCGGCGTCGATCGTCTCGCCCCCGCCCCCGGAAGGTGGAGCGATCCGGCCGGGGGCGGCGATCTGCTGGATCACGCCGGCGTCGGCGAGGAGGTCGCCGTCGAACTCGGCTTCGGCGGTAACGATACGGGCGTTTTGGATGAGCAGCGGCATCCGGCCAGTTTATCGACCGGGGGCCGCCTACATTCAGCTATGGCCAAGACCGAGCCGAAGACGCTGTTCGTGGTGCTGGGGAACCAGCTGTTTCCGTTCGCCGAATTCAAGGATCACCGCGACGCATCGTTTTTCATGGCGGAGGACGTGGGGCTGTGCACCTACGTGCGGCACCACCAACAGAAGATCGTGCTGTTCCTGGCCGCGATGCGGGCGCACGCGGACGAGCTGCGGGGTCAGGGCTGCGACGTGCACTACGAGCGGTTCGAGGGCCAGTCGGGGGCCGAGCTACAGACGAAATACGAAACTAAACTCGGACGTTTCGTCAAGGGTAAGGAGTTCGAGCGTTTGGTCATGTTCGAGATCGAGGACCGTTTCTTTGAGAAACGGATGATCGCGTTTGCGGACGATCAGGGGCTGGAGCTGGAGTTCCTGGAGAGCCCGATGTTCGTGACGCCGCGGGAGGAGTTCGCGGATTACCTCGACGGGTCGAGCGGCCGGCCGTTCATGGCGCGGTTCTACGAGCGGCAACGGAAACGGTTGGGCATCCTGGTCGACCGCGAAGGCGAGCCGGTGGGGGGCAAGTGGAGCTTCGACGACGAGAACCGGGAGAGGCTGCCCAAGTCGGTGGAGGTGCCGGAGACGGAGTGGGCGAAGCCGACGGAGCACGTGGAGGCGGTGAAGAAAATCGTAGCGGAACGGTTCGGCGACCACCCCGGTGAGTTGGAGAGTTTTTGGCTGCCGACGACTCGGCGGCAGGCGCTGGCGTGGCTGCGGGCGTTTCTGGAAGAGCGGTTCGCGGGATTCGGGCCGTATGAAGACGCGTTGTCGGACCGCGACGACGTCTTGTTTCACAGCGTTTTGTCGCCGATGCTGAATCTGGGGTTGCTGACACCGAGCGAGGTGGTCGAACGCGCCATCGATGCTGCGGGCGGTGATGTTCCGTTGAATTCGTTGGAAGGTTTTGTGCGGCAGGTCATCGGGTGGCGAGAGTTCATCCGCGGGGTGTATCGGCACTACGACGAGAAGCAGTCGACGACGAATTTTTGGGGGCACAGGCGTCGGCTGAAGCCGTGCTGGTACGACGGGACGACGGGGCTGCGTCCGCTGGACGACGCGATCGACAAAGCAAAGCGGTTGGGGTGGAACCACCACATCGAGCGGCTGATGGTGGCCGGGAACCTGTTGAACCTTTGTGAGGTAGACCCGCAGGAGGCGCACCGGTGGTTCATGGAGATGTTTGTTGATTCGAGCGACTGGGTGATGGGGCCGAACGTGTACGGGATGGGGCTGATGTCGGACGGCGGGGTTTTCGCGACGAAACCTTATATCTGCGGCAGCAACTACGTGGTGAAGATGAGCGACCAGTATAAGAAGAGCGAAGACTGGTGCGAGGTGATGGACGGGCTGTACTGGCGGTTCGTGGACAAGCACCGCAAGTTTTTTTCGGGGAACGCGCGGCTGTCGATGATGCTGGGGACGCTGGACCGGATGGCGGACGATCGAAAACACCGGATCTTCACGAAGGCGGGGAGGTTTATCGGCGAGGTGACAGACGAGGGGTGAGGGAACGGGCGGGCGAGTCCGCCCTCCGTACGCGGTCCGGGGATCTGGGGATCCGGGGGGGCGGGGGTC
>JBCBSA010000241.1:0-4816 GCA_039819425.1 Planctomycetota bacterium | reverse complement strand
GTGCAGCGTGTTGGCCGCGCCGATCTTCGCGGCCAGCGGCTCGATGTCGCCGCCCCGCTCTTCGACGAAGCGAAGCAGGTTTGCTTTGTGCGGGATGGTGACCGATGCGCCGCGGAAGCCGAGGGCGTCGTCGTCCAGCCAGGCGAGGGCGGTGGCCTTGAAGTGCTCGTATTCCGGGGGGATCGGCATCGGCAGGTAGACGGCGTCGGTCCCGGTCGCATCGAAGCCGGCGTTGTGAAACGCGGGGGAGACGGAGTGGGCGACGGGGTAGCCGACGACGCCGTAGACCGCGGTGTCGGGGCCGAGGGCGTCCCAGCGGTAGAGCTGTTTGAGGTCGCGGATCGTCGGTTGACCCGGCGCGGTGCCGGAGTCGTCGTCGAGCGAGGCGAAGGTCAGCAGCGCCCCGAATTTCTTGGCGAGCACGCGAGACGGCAGGCCGGCCTCGCCCATGCACAACGCGATGGTCGGCTTGAGCCGGCGGCGGAGGATGGCGAACGCTTCGAGGTTGTCGCGCAGCGAACGGGCCCGCCAGGCGAGCTTCACGACGCGGCAAGCCGGGGCGTCGACCATCTCGGCCAGCCGGCGGTCGAGGTCGGGGGGCATCGTCTGGAAGTCGTGGGACGAGAGGATGAGCCCGGTGCTCACGTCCGGTCGAGGTTGATCGGGACGATCGACGACTTCGCTAACCGATTGGCGTAGTCCGGCCGAGGCGAGGTAGGCGGCGAGTTCGACGTCGAGGTAAGCGGGCGCGATCCCGTCGCGGCCGCGGCCGACGTGTTCGAGCAGGCCGATACGGCCGGCCTCGTCGCCGTCGTAGTCGCCGCCCTCCCACGTCGGCCGACAGGTCACGACACAGGGCAGCGGCGATTCGCGGACCAGCAGCGCCGCCTCCTCGGGGTCGTGGTCCGGAGGTGCGAAAGCGTCGAGCCGGTACTCGACCACGTCGGCCCCGAACTCGGCGGCGCGGGCGGCGGCGGCGAGCGCGCCGCAGCGGTCGGTCACGGTGATGGGGACGGCGATCAGGGTCACGGCCCGACAGCGTACCCCCGGCCGCCGTCGGCAACCAGACCCAAGCAACCGCCACGGCGAACACGGCTTAGCGGTGCCAGCCGCCCTGCGGAGACCAGATCGTGTGGACCTCGGGGCCGCGGTAGGTGGGGTACACGGTGTAGAACGACTGGATGCGGTCGGCCAGGGCGTTGTTCGATACGAGCGGATCGAGGCGGCGGTCGAAGTCGGCGTAGAAGGTTTCGCGGACCGACTGTGCCGGGCCCATCGTGGGCAACGCGGGGGCTGAGCGTCCCGAGTTTCTCGGTTCGAGGATGGTCTCGACCGTGCGGGAGCGGTCGTCGAACCACTCGTTGGTGCCGAGGACGACGTGGTTGAAGAACCGCCAGTCGGTGTCCATGACGGTGTGGCGGTGCTTGAGCGAGCCGGGGAAGAGGCGGTCCCACAGCGGGACGTCCGAGGTGTCGGTGACGACGAGGCGGATCGATCGGCCGCGGGGGAAGTCGGTGAAGTAGGCGTTGGAGAGGCGGCCGGCGTCGGTGTCGAGGGCCTGCGCGGCGATCTGCAGTTCGTCACTCGGTTCGATCGGGAAGAAGTCGCTGGGCTCGAAACCCAGGCGCAGGTTCCGATCGCCGAAAAACGTGTCGTCGATCTCGGAGAGGTCGGCGCCGGGGGTGATGCCGGTGGCCGGCCCGGGCGCACGCGCGGCACCGCGCCACGATTCGTAGCGGTCGGCGATGGTCGCGCGCTGCAGCCGCTGCATCGAAATACCCATGTACACCACGATCGCCAGCAGGAAAACGATCAGCGGCAACACGAGCAACGCCTCGATCATGGCCGACCCCCGCCGGCGGGCGGCGGGTCGGTGAGCAGCCCGGTCGCGAAGATCGCTTCGCCTCGTCATCGGTCGCCCCCCATCAATTCGATCAGCGGGCGGACGGCGGTGAGGTAGTCGGCGACCTCCTCGAGTTCGTTGGCATCGAGCCAGGGCATCTGGTCGGTGCCCTCGGGCTCGTCGAGCCGATTCATCCATCCGTCTATTCCATCGACGGGCGTGAGTTGGGCGTGCCACATCTGGGTCCACAGATCCCACGAGTGGTTGTTGAACACCTCGGCCTGGGCGAGGGCGACGAAGCGGTCGTCGGGCCGACGGCCGTCGAACCCGTCGGACCAGAAGGCGGCGCGCCGGGGCTGGTGCGCGACGCCGAGGAAGGTGAGGTGTTCGCGGCGGGTGGCTTCGTCGGGCGGGAACTCGCCGACGGTGAAATTGATCGGACCGGGCAACGCCGCGCGTTCGCCGGGGGTGAAGTTGAAGGGGTTTCGGACCTCGGCCTCACGCCCGGTGTTGACGCCCAGGAAGACGTAGTAGCGGAAGAAGCGTTGGACGACGCGCTCGCCGCCGACGCCCGGCGTGCTCTGGAGGCGTTCGTCTTTCCAGACGTGCTCGCCGATCCGAGCGAGGCCGGGCGGGTTGAAGTAGTCCCCGGTCACACGCAAGAGCCCCCAGGACGAGAGGATCGGCGTGGAAGGCGTCTGGTCGGCGATCTCGGTGCGCTGGTACTCGAAGACGAGGTAAGCGCCGTAGCCGATCTGGGGGACGCCGGCGGCCTCGATGACGACGCCGGCGTCGTAGTCGGTGACCCACTGCGGCTCACGGACGATGGTGCGGTTGGCAGCGCCGGGGAAGGCGTTGTTGATCTTCTGATCGGCGGTAAAACCCAGCCGACGGGCCCACTGGCTGGGGACCAGCGGGGTGGCGTCGGCAGCGTCCGCGTCCAGGACCGCCTCGATGTAGCTGGCCGACACGCCGGACTCGGGGTTCACGCCCAGCGACATCGCGTTCGCCCGCATGTCGGTGTAGGCCCCCCAGGTCAGATACCCATTCGGCCGGCGGGCGAAGATCTCCTGCGTCGGGGGCTGCGGAGCCCACCGCGTCAGGGTGTAGTCCTGGTCCACCGTGACGTCCAGCGATCGCCGCTCGGCGAACGACCTCATCTGCCAAAACCCGAAGACCGTGTCGTAAGGCCCGCGGTTGATCACCGGGTCGTCCTGCTCCGGCGGCAGCAGCCCCTGGGTAACCGGGTTCTCGAAGTCGTCGAAGCCGCCCGCTTCCCAGGGGATGTCGGACTCCCAGGGCAGCAGCAACCCGCCAGCGTCAAAACCCGACTCGCGTTGGCTGATCTGGGCGCCGCGGTGCGCGCTATAGGGCGCCAACACCGCCAGGTTCTCCATCGCCGCCCGGCTGATCGCGTTCATCGACTCGATCGATCGCCACAGCTCGCCGCGTAAGCCGTTGGCGTCCTGATAGTGCGTCATGCGGGCGATGTCGTAGCCCGATTCGTTGAATAGCTCGTGTACCGGACGCAGCAATTCGATCTGCCGGTCGAACGTCTCGACCGCTTCGACGAGCCCCGAGCGGAGCCAAGGGTCGTCGGTCAGCCCGACGCCGCGGTCCAGCCGAGCGATCTGGTCGCGGGTCGCCTGGGCAAAAGCGGTTTGGTCTTCGAGCGTGTGTTGCACCGTCATCGGCACCGCGTCCAGCACCGCCGCCAGCGCGATCATCCGCGACGACTCGACGTTGTTCATCGCCACGGTGTTGAACGTCCGGGCCGTCCACCGCGACCCCGACAGCGCCGCGTTGTCCGCGGCGTTCTGCGTCTCGATCCGCTTGGAGACGTGGTTGCCGATGTTGAAGACGTAGAACACCATCGCCGCCAACAGCACCAGCCCCAGCAGCGCCAGCACCAGCACGACACCCCGGTCTCGACCGGGGCCGCGGTGTCCCGCCGCGGCCGCCGGCCAGACACCCCCGCGGTCCGGATGGTGCGGGGCTTCACTCATGGCGACCGCTCCAGGATCTCGCCGCCGGGCAGCGTCGGCTGCGGCGGGAGGTTGCGGTCCACGCCCTCCAAGGGCAGCGTAGCGATCGCGCTGATGTCGGCGTACGCCGTGCGTCCCCCGGAGGTGGCGTGCGTGCCGTCGGCGAAGAACACCGAAGCGTAGGGGATCGACAAGTGCAGCTTGTGATCGACCTGCAGCGTGACCGGGTCCTTGGGGCCGTAGACGATGGTGGTGAGCCGGTCGTCGGACAACGCGCGGAGGCGCACCCCTTCGCCCTCGGTAACGGTGGTTTCGACCAGGCGGATCCCGGTGTGCTCCAGGGCGTAAGCGAACCGCTGCGCCGAGAGCGTGCCGACCCAGCGGGGCGGCGAGCGGCCGTAGGCGTCGAAATACTCGGCCAGGCCGTCGGCGAACGCGTCGGGCGTGCCGGCCGTGTCGCCGAGTTTGCCCGATACCGGGGCGAGCGCGAACGCCGCGGCGCGGGTGGCCGCGCGGTACGCCGGGTGGTCGATGTCGTCGAAGATCTGGCCGCCGCCGCCGACCCGGCCGTCGGGGGCCTGCACGACGGCCGATCGCGTCGCGGCGTAGGCGGCGTAGTGCACGAAGAAGTTGCCCGAGAACGCCAGCACGGTCTGCAGCAGGATCAGGCAAACAAACAACGCCGGCACGAACGCCAGCGTGAACTCGACCGTCGCCGTGCCCGACTCGCTCCGCAGCCGCGACCAGCCCGGCCACGCCGCTACCCGCGTCCGCCAACCCACTTCACCCCGATCTGAAGCCCATTTCCGGGGGCGCGGGCGTTGATACCACAGCACTCGGGCCGCCAGCAGCCCCACCACCAGCGACACCCCCCCGATCAACCCGCACCGCAGCGCAAAGCCCCCGCCGAGCGCCGACGACCACGGGTCGATCGACGCCAACACGAAACCCAGGGATTCACTCGGAGAAAAACTCATCGGCGAGACCA
>JBCBSA010000240.1:0-4818 GCA_039819425.1 Planctomycetota bacterium | reverse complement strand
CGTTCACCCGCTCCCGCATCCGCATCAACCCCGCCATGTCGCCGTCGGCGAACGCCAGCAACTCCGACATCGGCCGCGGCATGAACAACACGTTCACCGGTTGAGCGTCGGGATGATGCGGGTCTCGGAAGTTCGGCCCCGCGTCCAGCCCGTACATCGCTAAGGCCAACCCGGTCAGCCGCTCGGCGTCATCTTCGCGCGCCAACACCTCGCGCACCTGCTCGGCCGTCCAGACATAGTTCTCTCCCTCCTTCGTGTTCACCTCCGCGTCCTGCGCCGACCAGAAAGCGCCGCTTCCGTCCCGCATCTCCCGCAGCAGGTACTCCGCCGTCTCCCGCACCACCCGCGCGTACAGCGCCACGTGCCGTTCCCCCCGCCACGTCTCGACCGCCTCGGCGTACAGCTCCAACAGTTGCCCGTTGTCGTAGAGCATTTTTTCAAAGTGCGGGACCAGCCACCGCTCGTCGACGCTGTAACGGTGGAACCCGCCGCCGACCTGGTCGTACATGCCGCCCAGCGCCATCGCGTCCAGCGTGTGCCGCACCTCCTGCCCCAACACTTCGTCTTTGCCCCCGGAAGCGCTCCGCCGGTACTCGTCCAACAGCAACCCCACCACACTCGGCGTCGGAAACTTCGGCCCGCTCGTCCCCGAAAACCCGCCGTGCTCCGGGTCGTATTGCTCTCGCAGCCGAGCCACCGTCTGCTGGACCACGTCCCGCGTCACCGGCCCCGCCGACCGGCCCAACTCGGCCTGCTCCCGCACCGCCGCCGCCACCCGCTCGCCCTGTTCGATGACCTCTTCCGGCCGCTCGGCCCACGCCCCGCTCAACACCTCCATCACCTGCCCAAACCCCATCCGCCCGTGCATCGGCTCCGGTGGGATATAAGTCCCCGCCCAAAACGGAAGTAAACCTTGGGCCACCTTCACATCAATCTCATCGCCGTCGCCCTGCGAGGCTTCCGGGGGCGGGGTGAGGAAGATGGAGAGGGGCCAGCCGCCTTGGCCGGTGAGGAGTTGGGTGGCGGTCATGTAGAGGTCGTCGACGTCGGGCCGTTCTTCGCGGTCGACCTTGATGCAGACGAAGCGTTCGTTCATCTGCCGGGCGAGTTCGGGATGCTCGAACACCTGGCGTTCCATGACGTGGCACCAGTAACACGTCGAGTACCCGATCGACAGAAAGATCGGCACCGACCGCTCGGCTGCCTCCGCGAACGCCGCCTCGCCCCACGGCCGCCAGTCCACCGGGTTGTGTGCGTGCTGCCGCAGGTACGGGCTCGCCTCGTCGGCCAGCGCGTTGGTGTATCGCCACGACCCGTCGGGGTTCACGAGCGCGGCGTGATGCGGTGACTCGGCGGTTGGTCCACTCATACCCCGAGTGTAGGGGCCCATCGCGACAGGCTTAATCCGTTAGCCCCGGGCTCTGCCCGGGGGGCCGTCCCGAGAGACCCCCGGGCAGAGCCCGGGGCTAACGGCAACGAAGGTTACTTGGCCAAAGCCACCAAGATGTCCAGCCCCCGCTCCAGCGTCGCGTCGTCGCAGGCGTAGCTCAGCCGGAAGTGCGTATCCCGCTCGGAGAACACCGCCCCCGGAATGACCAACAGGTTCTCCGCCACCGCCGCCTCGACGAACGCGGTCCCCGTCAGGCCGAGCTTCTCGGGCACCTTGGGGAACGCGTAGAACGCCCCCCCCGGAACCGTCAACTCGTAACTCGGCGACAGCCGTTCGACGACCCGGTCGCGCTTGCGGGCGTACGCCGCGACGTGTTCGCTCATGTCCACGTCCAGCGCCAGCGTCCCCGCCACCTGCGTCATCGACGGGGCGCACACGAAGCTGTACTGCTGCAGCTTCGTCATCTGCTCGACGATCGGCGTCGGCCCCACCGCGTACCCCAGCCGCCACCCCGTCATCCCGTAGGTCTTCGAGAACCCCCGCATCAGCATCACGTCCGGGCAGTGGTCCAGAGGCGAAGGCAATCGCTCACCGCCATACTGAAACACGTCGTAGATCTCGTCCGACAAGAGCAGCAAATTCCGCTCGGCACAGAACGTCGCCACCGCCTCGCACGCCTCGGCCGACGCCACCACCCCCGTCGGGTTCGACGGCGTGTTGAACAGCACCAACTTCGTCCGGTCGGTCACCGCCGCGGCCAACCTTCCGGGGGTCACCTCGAAGTCGGGGTACGTGTCCACGAACACCGGCGTCGCCCCCGCCAGCGTCACCAGGTGCTTGTACATCACAAAGTACGGGTCCGGGATCAGCACCTCGTCCCCCGGCCCCACGCACGTCATCAACGCCAGCAGCAGCCCCCCGGAAACGCCCGACGTCACCAAGACCGCACTGTCGCCGCACGCCAGCGACGGCCCCAGCGTCTCGGGAAACTCGGCCGAGAGGTCTGCGACGAGCCGGTCCCGCAGTTCGGCGACGCCCTGCGTCTGCGTGTACCGGTTGAACCCCTTCTCGATCGCCTCGGCCGCCGCCCGCTTGATCGGCTCGGGAACGTCGAAGTCCGGCTGGCCGATCGACAGATTGACCGGGTCGTCGAGCGTCGCGGCGAGGTCGAACACCCGCCGGATGCCCGACGCGTCGATGGCCCGCAGCCGATCGGTGATGAAACGTTCGGGGTCCATGTGGTTCTCCGGGAAGCCCATTGAGACGGGTGATCGTATCGGCTCCCCGCGTTGATCACCCGCTTTCGACCACCTCGTCGAAGATCGCATCTAATGACGCCCACGTCCGGGCCCAAGTGTAATGATCCCGCCGCTCGGCCCCGCGTGCCGCCAGGGCGTGCCGCCGGGCGGGGTCGTCGAGTAACGCGCCCAGCGTCCGCGCCCAGGCCTCGGCGTCGTCGCCGTCCAGCAACTCGCCTGCCCCGCCGAGAACCTCTTCCACACACGCCGACCGCGCCGCGACGATCGGCAGCTCCGCCTGCATCGCCTCGACCAGCGGCAGCCCGAACCCCTCCCGCCGCGACGGGAACACCAGCGCCGTCGCCGCGGCGTACAGCGCCGCCAGCCGGTCGATACTCACTTGGCCCTCGTCGGTGACCACATCACCCACCCCCGCCGCCGCGACCATCTCGCCGACTTGGCCGCCCCGCCGATGCCCGGCAAAAACCACACGGAACGACCGCCCCGCGCCCCGCATCCGCCGGGCCACCTCCACCAAGAGGCCGTGGTTCTTGTGCGGCCAATCCACCCCGACGAACAGCAAAATCGGGTGGCCCCCGTAGTCCGTCCGCACCGCCTCGACCTCCGCCTCGTCGATCGTCGGCAACGCCTGTGGCGGCGCGGCGCTGAACGTCCGGACCCGCGACGCCAACGCCGGGTACGCTTCGGTCAGGTCGTCGGCCGAAGCCTTGGACGGGCAGACCACCCGGCGGGCGTCGGTCAGCATCGCCTCGGACGCCGCCCGGCAGCGTCGCGCCCCGGCCGAGAAAAGCTCGGGCAACGCCCGGTGGATCATGTCGTGGCTGACGACCATGTGGCCGCCGAGGTTCGGCACGGGACGGAAGCAGTGCGGCCAGAGCCAGACGTCCACGCCCCGCACCGCGTCAAGATCCGCCCGTGACAGCCGCCAGATCAGCCCCATCGCCGCCGCCGAAAAACGCCGGCTACCCCACCACCGCGACGCGCCGGGTACCGCCACCGACAGCTGGATCGCCTGCCGCAGCCACCGCGGGCCGGTGACGATCCGGACGTTATCGGCCGTGTCGAAAGGCTCGCCGCCGCCGGGCTCCGCTTCCCGCGTGTACACGATCCGGTGCCGCGACAGCCCGCCCTGCCGGGCCAACCCCTCCATCAAGCGATAGACCCCGCCGCTGCGGGGCGAGAGGTTGAGCCCGAAGATGCCGACGACCGCCACGCTCTTGATCCCCTCTCGGCGCTCGGGCTTACCCGATCGGTCTCGGCCCCGCGTTACTCGGCTTCTTTCTTCTTCTTCGAGCCCTTGCCGGTGACCAGCTTGCGGTTGGCGACCTTGCGGATGCCAAGCGGGTTGTCTTCTTGCATGTCGAACTCGCCGTTGTCGGCGAGCTTGGCGATGCGTTCGGCCCGGGTGAGGACGTTGCGGTGGCGGGACAGGCCGCCGCCGGACTTGAGGGAGGCGTCGAGGCTCATGGTGTGGCTCGTGAAAAGGGTCTGGGGACGCGGGGTTAAGGGTTCCGGGGATTCCGAGGGGGGTGGACGCCGCGGAAGTAGTCGAGGTACAGGTCGCTGAGGTCGGTGCCTCGGCCGCTGTGCTGGCGTTGCCAGCGTCGGCCCAGTTCGCGGATGCGTTGCTCGTGGGCGTCGTGCAGGCCTTGGCTCCGCTCTTCGCGGGTGTAGCCGCGGGTCACGTCGACCAGCACGCGGAATCGACCATTATTAGTCGTGTCGAGGTAGGTTGCAAGCCCGCCGTCGGCGAGGAACCGCTGGAGCTTCTTCACGCCCTCGACCTCGCTGGGCCGAACGGTCGAGAGCACGAAGTAGTTCCGCCCCGGCGCCCGGGGGTCTTCCCAAGCGATGCCGCCGCGGAGTTCGTCTTCCGAACCGTGCGCGATCACGTTCATGGGGCCGACCGGGCCGCTGGGTAAGTCCGGAGCGTCCGCGGCGGAAGCCAGCGTACGGCCGGTCTGCTCCGCGCCGCTCTCGACCGAATCCGATACGGCCCCGCCCTCGGGCGCTTTCGCCACGACATCTCCTCCGGGCTGGGCCGACCGCCCCGCAACGTGATGCCCGACCTGGAACGCCAAGCCCAACGCCGCCAACGCTGTCAGCCCGAGCAGGCCCAACAGCCAACCGGGCAGCCGCAGTTCCACCGGCCGGCCCACCGCCCCGGCC
>JBCBSA010000239.1:0-4881 GCA_039819425.1 Planctomycetota bacterium | reverse complement strand
CAACCGCCTGCTCAGCACCCCCCGCCACCGCAAACGCACCCGCGCCCTCGAGATCGTCGACGAACGCAGCGACGCCCTCTTCGACCGCCTCGTCACCCGCGGCGGCGTCATGACGTTCGACCCCGCCGCGGAAAAGCCAAAGCAAGAAGCAGCCGAAGACCAAGGCCCGGACCCCGAAGCCCCACCCGAAGTCGAAGAAGGTTCCGCCGGCGCGCTGTTCCACGGCCAACCCGACGACGCCCCCGAAGAAACAGAACCGGAGGAAGCCGAAGGCCCGGCCGACGACGCCCGTCACCACGACCGCAAGCTCCAGACCACGCTCACCTCAGCCGAGCTCCAGAAGCGCCTGCTCCGCACCTTCTACGACGCCCGCACCTCCGAACAGGAGCAGGGCGTCAACACCCTCTACCTCGCCCTGGGCTTCCTCAAATGGTACGAAGACGCCGAGAGCGAAAAAGACCGCTACGCCCCGCTCCTGCTCGTCCCCGTCCAGCTCGAACGCAAGAACGCCCGCACCCGCTTCTCGCTGCGTCACGACGAGGGCGAGATCGACACGAACCTGTCGCTGCAGGCCAAGCTGCGGGCCGAGTTCGGCATCGACCTGCCCGACGTGCCGGACCTCGCCACGCTCGAAGAACCGTTCCGGCCCAGCGACTACTTCGCCCGAGTCCGCGAAGCGGTCGAGTCCGTGCCGCGGTGGGGTGTGCTCGACAACGACGTGGTGCTGTCGTTCTTCTCGTTCTCGAAGTTCCTCATGTACCGCGACCTCGACCCCGTCCACTGGGGTGATCCACAGAGTGCCGCCGAGGCGCTCGACGCCCACCCGCTGCTGGGTCGGCTGCTCGGCGAGACGACGTTCGACGACGAGCCGCCGATCCTGCCCGACGGCGTCAGCCTCGACGAGGTCCTCCCCCCAGAGGAGATGGTCCACGTGGTGCCGGCCGACACGTCGCAGGCCGTGGCCATCGAAGCGGTCCGCCGCGGCCACAACCTCGTCGTACAGGGCCCGCCCGGCACCGGCAAGTCGCAGACCATCGCTAACCTCATCGCCGCCGCCGTGCGCGAGGGCAAGCGGGTGCTCTTCGTCGCCGAGAAGATGGCCGCCCTCGAAGTCGTCCAGCGCCGGCTGGCCAACGTCGGGCTCGGCGAGATGTGCCTCGAGCTCCACTCGCACAAAGCGCGGAAGCGGGCCGTCCTCGACGACCTCGAAACCACCCTCGCCCTCGGCGAGGTCAAGCCCAAGACCCCGGCCGACTACTTCGAAAGACTCACCGCCGCCCGTGACGCCCTCAACCGCCACGCCGAGGCGCTGCACCAACCGATTGGGTGCACATCGGTCACCGCCTACCACGCCATCGGCCGACTGATTGCGCTGCGGGCCGCCGGTGTCGAGCCCAACGACGTGTCGCTGGACGCGCCGACGACCTGGGACGCGAGCCGAGCCGCAGACGCCCGGCAAGCCCTCGCAAGCCTGATCGAACAAGTCGACCTCATCGACACGCCGGCCGAGCACGCCTGGCGGGGGGCGGGCGTCGAGTCGATCCTGCCGACCGATCGGCAGCGATTAACCGAGACGCTGCCCGACACCCGCGCGTCGCTGGTCGCCGCGGCCGACCGCGTCGCCTCGCTCGCCGAAGCCTTGGCCGACGACCGCCGGGCGACACCCGCTCTCGCTACAGAGTTAGCTAACCGCGCCCGCCGCGTCGCCCCCCCGGAAGCCCCACCCGCCGACCGCGAAGCGATCGCGCGGGACGTGTGGGACCGCCCGAACAACGGCCTCGCCGAACTCGTCGACGCCGGCCGCGCCCTGACCGACCTCAAACGCCAGCTCGACGGCAAGGTCAGCGAAGCCGCCTGGACCGCCGACCTCACCCAGACCCGCCTCGACCTCGCCGCCTACGGCAGTTCTTGGCTGCGCTGGCTCAACGGCGCGTACAAGCGAGCCAAGCGTCAGCTCGCCGGCGTGTCCGTCGGCCCCGTGCCCAAGCCGCTGACCGAACGCCTCGAACGCATCGACCGCATCCTCGAAGCCCAGCGGCTCCGCAAGACGATCGAACAACAGAACACCCTCGGCGAAGACGCCTTCGGCCACCCCTGGCGCGGCGAGTCGTCGGACTTCGCCGGCCTCGGCCGCCTGCTCACGTGGGACCAGCGCAACGCCGACGACCACGGCGACGCCGCCACGTGCCGCCGCCTCCTCGCCGAGCACGACGACGAGACCCGCGCGACGTGGCCAAGTCTCGCCGACGCCGCCGAAAGCGCGGTCGACTCGGCGCAGCGGGCGTTCGACTCGGTCGCCCAAACGCTTCAGCTCGACCTGTCGGAAGCGTTCGGCGTCGATGATGCGCCGGCGTTACCGCTACGGTCCGCGGCCGAGCGGTTGGAGCGCTGGCAGGTCGAGCCCGACGGCCTGTCGCGGTGGATCAGCTACCGCACGCTCAAGCAGCGGGCCACCGCCGCGGGCCTCGGCACGCTCGTCTCGATGCTCCACGACGGGCAGATCCTTCCGGGGGACGGCATTAACTCGTTCGAGTTGGCGTATCACGAGGCGTTGCTGCGGGAGGCGTACCACGCCCACCCCGAGCTGGCCCGCTTCGACGGCGATCGTCACGAACAGCTGATCGAGCAGTTCTGCACGCTCGACCAGGCCCGCGTCGCGTTGGCCCGGCGGGAGGTCGCCGCGGCGCACCACGCGAAGATGCCCCGGGGCCGGATGGCCGCGGGGCAGATGGGCGTGCTGCTGGGCGAGTTCAACCGCAAGCGGGGTCACCTGCCGATCCGCCAGCTGTTGTCGCGGGCCGGGCTGGCGGTGCAGGGGATCAAGCCGGTGTTCATGATGAGCCCGATGTCGGTCGCTCAGTACCTGGCACCCGGCGAGCTGTCGTTCGATTTGGTTCTGATGGACGAGGCGTCGCAGGTCCGGCCGGTGGACGCGCTGGGCGCGATCACGCGGGGCAGCCAGGTCGTGGTGGTCGGCGACGACAAGCAGCTGCCGCCGACGTCGTTCTTCGATTCCCTCAGCCGGGCCGACGACGACGAGGAACACGACGACGACACGGTGGCGACGGGCGATCTCGAATCGATCCTCAGCCTGTGCAAGTCCCGGGCGATGCCGGGGACGATGCTGCGCTGGCACTACCGCAGCCGACACCCGTCGCTGATCGCGGTGTCGAACCGCGAGTTCTACGGCAACGACCTGTTCACCATCCCCAGCCCCGACCGGTTCACCGACGACCTGGGCCTGGAGTTCGTGCACATCACCGAGGGCCACTACGACCGCAGCGGCTCGCGGACGCACGACGCCGAGGCGAGGGCGGTGGCCGAGGCGGTGATGGACCACGCCCGCACCCGGCCGCGGCTGACGCTGGGTGTCGGCACGTTCAGCGTCGCCCAACGCGACGCGGTGCTCGACCACGTCGAGCGTCTGCGGCGCGAAGACCCGTCGGCCGAGGCGTTCTTCGCCGAGGACGGGGCGGAGCCGTTCTTTGTCAAGAACCTCGAAAATATCCAGGGCGACGAGCGCGACGTGATCTTCATCTCCGTCGGCTACGGCCCGGACGAAGACGGCAAGCTCTTAATGAACTTCGGCCCGCTGTCGAACGAGGGCGGCGAGCGTCGGCTGAACGTGCTCATCACCCGGTCCAAGCGCCGGTGCGTCGTCTTCTCGTCGATCACCTCGTCCGACATCGACCTGTCGCGGACGGGCCAGCGCGGGCCCGAGGCGTTCAAGGCGTTCCTGCACTTCGCCGAGCACGGGTCGTTCTCGACAGAGGGCGTGGACGAAGGCGGTTTCGGTTCGCCGTTCGAGCAAGAGGTCGCCCGGGCATTGACGGACGCGGGCCACGAGGTCGTGCCGCGCGTCGGGTCGGCGGGGTTTTACGTCGATCTGGCGGTGGTCGATCCGGAAAAGCCTGGGCGGTACCTGCTGGGGGTCGAGTGCGACGGACCGAGCTACCGCAACGCCCGGTCGGCGCGGGAGCGTGATCGTGCTCGGCAAAGCATCCTCGAAATGATGGGCTGGACGATCCACCGCGTATGGAGCACCGATTGGTTCAATCGGCCCAAGGCGGAGACGGCGAAGCTGATCGAGGCGATCGAGCAAGCGCGGGGCGGCGACCCGGTACCGCCGGCCTCTCCTCGCCCCCGGAAGCAGGTGGTCATCGAACGCACCGACGGCGAGGCGTCGGTGGAGGTCGATCGGTTCGCCGGGGTGGCGGTGACGCCGTACGTCGAGGCGGGCTTCAAGAAGCTGCCGCGGAAGGAACTCGATGACCTGACGGTGTTTGAGCGGATGGCGTTGGTGACGAAGGTGGTCGAGATCGAGGGGCCGGTGCATCGGGACGAGGTGGTGCGGCGGTCGGCGGACATCTACCGGGTCGAGCGGCTGACGGGGAAGGTGAGTTCGCTGCTGGAGTCGGCGGTGGGGGACGCGGTGAACGCGGGGAAGTTGAGCGATGACGGCGGCGGGTTTCTGACGATGGTCGGCGACGCCGCGGCCCAGCTTGCGGGGGTGCGTTCGCGGAGCGACGTGGGGTCGTCGGGGCTGCGGAAGCCCGAGATGTTGCCGCCGACGGAGGTGCGGCTGGCGCTGCGGGAGGTGGTGCGGGTCGCGATCGGGGTGAGCCGAGAGGACGCGGTGATCGAGGCGTCGCGGCTGCTGGGGTTCGCGTCGACGCGGAGCAGCCTGCGGGAGGTGATGGAGCGGGAGTTAGCGGGGCTGGTGGCGGACGGCGGCGTGGAGGAGCGGGACGGGGGGTTGTTTGTGGTGGAAGCGGCCCCGGGTGATTGACCCGGGGCCTCATGAAAGAGAGCCGTGTGGTTTGGGTGGCGAGTCGGTTTGGTAGGCTGCGGCGATGGATTGGTTTGCCGAGCATGTAGCGG
>JBCBSA010000238.1:0-4909 GCA_039819425.1 Planctomycetota bacterium | reverse complement strand
AGGCCACTCGCCACGAGCCCCTGGCTCGACGCCCCAGAGGCGTTTCCCCCGGCCCCGGCCCCCGGAACTCCCCGGCCCCCGGAATCCCTGGAACCCCCGGCCCCCAGACTCCCCCGGCCCTCCCCCGAATCCCCATCACCTCCCTCCGTGTCGCGCGTCACCCGTACGCCTCGGGTCGCGCCCCCACCCACACAGGCCCGACTCGACCGCGGGCCCGGCGAGTTCGTCCCCGGTCAGGCCACGCCGTAGAGGTACTCCTCGAGCGCGGCGATCTTGCACTCCTGTCCGTTGAGTTGCCATGCGTTGAGGTCGCCGATGGAGATCAACCCCACCAGCCGGTCGTCGGCGTCGACCACCGGCAGGTGCCGGATCCGGCGGGTCATGAAGAGGCTGCGGGCCTCGTCGATTTCGGTCTCGGCGCGGCAGGTCACCACCCGGTCGGTCATCACCGATTCGATCCGCAGGTCCTGCGGGTCGCGGCACTCGGCGACCACCCGCCGCAGCACGTCACGCTCGGTGAAGATGCCCCGCACCCGGCCGTGGTGGGTCACCACCAACGCACCGATCTTGTGTTGATTCATCAGCTTCGCCGCATCGAGCACCCGCACGGTCGGCGACACCGTGAACACCTCAGACCCTTTTCGCGAGACGATTGCCTGCACGGTGGACATACGAAAGCCTTTCGATTCGATAAACAGAACAGCAAGCGGCCAGGACGTGTCACAAATCAAGAGCCGAAACGAAAACCGAGTGCCGCAGAAATGAAACTAAATCGGACCAGTGAAAAGAAGGTGAGAAAAGCAGGCCGAGACACGTAAAGACATGAATACTCAATCCGAGGTTATAAATTACCACAGCGGCCCCAATCGGGGCAAGGGTGATTTCCCTAAATAAATTGGTCAATGGGCCGGCGTGTCCGCCGGAGCCTGTGCGTGTTCACCGGTGGTGGTGCGGGGGTGAGCCTCTCCCGCGTCACACGTCCCGATCGTGATCGTCGCCGGCGTGATCGATGGCTCGTGGGCCGAGCGGCGACCGGTCGCCGCCCGGCACAACGAAGCCGCGGTACGGGTGTTCGCCGTCGCGGGCTTTTTGTCGCGCCGCGATCGACAGGATTGGCAGCATCCGTCACACATTTATCGGCCCGCCACGGGGAAGTAGTCGCCCTCGAACTTCTGTCCGACCTTCGGGCGGGGTCCGAGCAGCGTGACGTTGCTGTGGTGCTGCGGGTCGCCGCTGTACGCCGTCCCGTCGGGCATGAGGTGCGCGACCACGCTCAGGCGGGTCTGGTCGGTCCGGTTGGGCCCCGAGCCGTGGAAGCACAGCCCGTGGTGGAAGCTCGCGCAGCCCGCGGGCAGGACGCAGGGCTCGTCCCGCCACTCGCCGAGGTGGGCGTATTTTTCGTGGAGCCCTTCGAGGTCCTGATCGAAGAATGTGTCGGACCCCTCGATGAGCCCCCAGCGCTGGCTGCCGGCGATCGAACGCATCCCGCCGTTGTCGAGGTCCGTGTCCTGCAGCGCGATCCACGCGGTGACCATGTTGGTCGTGTCCGCGGCTTTCCAATAGCCGCAGTCCTGGTGCCAGCCGATGTTGCCGGTTTCGCCCGACGAGCCGGTCGGCGGCTTGAGGATGACCTGGTCGTGCCAGAGCCGGGCGTGGTCGGCCCGCATCAGCTGCCGGGCGATGGAGCCGACGGCCTCGCTGGTGACCAGGTCGCGGACCGCGTCGTTGATCCACCAGCCGTTGTCGATCTTACGGACCTTGTGGGGTTCGTAGCGGTCGCGGACCTGTTCGACGCGGAGCGGGAACCCGTCGCCGTCGAAGTCGCCGGACCAGAGGCGGTCGTGGGCCCGGCGGAGCTCGGCGATCTGGTCGTCGTCGATCAGCTTCGGCGAGATCCAGTACCCGTCGCGGTCGTAGCGGGCCAAATCCTCTGCGGACAGCGTGACGGTGGCTTGGGCGGAGGTCGTTGACATAAAAGTTTCCTCAAGGGTGTGGAACGGGTCTTAGTGGACGAGGGGCAAATCATCGGCGCGCCGCCGGGCCTTGTCGTTCGGCCCTCGCCGCCGTAGATTTTTAAACATGCGAGAGGAACGCCAGGCCTACTTCGCCGGCCGATCGACCCGCCACGCCGCCGTGCCGCAGGCCGGCTGGCGGCGGGTCCGGGACGCCGCCACGACCGGGCTGGGCCCGCACGAGCACGGCCCGGCCTACGAGGTCTGCCTCATCGTCGGCGGCGAGGTCGAGTGGTGGGTCGGCCGGGAGACCCACGCCGTCGGGCCGGGGCAGGTCTACGTCACCCGGCCCGGCGAGGTCCACGGCGGCGTCGGCGAAGTGATCCAGCCCGCCGAGCTCTACTGGTGCGGGCTTTCGCTGCCCGGGCCCCGCGGAGCGCTGGGCTTACCCAGAAACGAGGCCCAGCGGTTGGCCGACCGCTTCGGCCGGATGCAACGCCGGGTGTTCGCGTCGAGCCCGGCGCTGCGCGGGGCGTTCGCGCGGCTGCTGGCGGGGATGGCCGACGACGACGAGGTGCTGTCGCGTTGGCGGGTGCGGGCGGCGGTGTTGGACTTGGCCGCCGAGACGACGGCGTGCCACGACGCCGGCGTCGCCGCGCAGCCGCCGCCCAGCCGGGAGGTCCGTCAGGTGATGGAATGGATCGCCGGCCACCTCGACGAAGACCTGCCGATCGAAGACCTGGCCGACCGGGCCGGGTTGGCGGTTTCGCGGTTCCACGAGCGGTTCGTCGAGGAGACGGGCTACTCACCGGGCGACTGGCGCAACCGCCGCCGCATCGCCGAGGCCAAGCGTTGGCTGCGCACGACCGACCGGCCGATCACCGAGATCGCCATGACCTGCGGCTTCTCGACCAGCCAGTACTTCGCCACCGCGTTCAAACGCCACGCCGGCGTATCGCCTTCGGCCTACCGAAAAGCGGGGCCGGACACCGCGGAGTCTTAACGCAACCCTTCAGGCCGTCAGCGGCGCGCGGTCGTCGCCCGGCTCGACTTTTCGCTGAGCGAGTTGGCCGACCGGCAGGTCGGGCGGCGGGGCGTCGTCGATGACGCACGGCGGCTCGCCCGCCTCGGCCATACGACGCCGCAGGCGCTCCTTGAGCCCGCTCCGCACCGCGGCGTAAGGCTCGAGCCCGACGAGGTTGACCAGCTCATACGGATCGGCGACCAGGTCGTAGAGGTGGGATTCAACGAGGCGGTCGGCGTGCCGATCAAAAGGTGACACGCCGTCGGGGTCGGCGGACGCGGCGTACTTCCAGCGGTCGGTGCGGACGGCGCGGGAGAAGCCGGACTCGCTCACCTGGATGAACGCTTCGTCGGGTAGGTCGCCGAGGGCGCTGCGGCCCTGCGCGCCTGCGGGAGGTTCGAAGCCGGCGGCGTCGCAGAGCGTGGGCGCGAGGTCGGTGAGCTGGATCGGGCGTTCGTCGCGGCCGCCGCCGATGAACGGTCCGCCGTGGACCATGAACGGGATGCGGACACTCACGTCGTGAACGCTGCGTTTGTACTCGTCGTTGCGGGTGCGGAAGTGGCAGCCGTGGTCGGTCGTGAAGACGACGACGGTGTCGTCGAGTCGGCCCAGGGAGATGAGCGTGTCCATGACCCGGCCGAAGGCCTCGTCGAGGCGTTTGATCGAGCCGAGGTAGCCGGGCAGGGCCTGCTGGGCGTTGCCGCCGAGGACGTCCTGGTAGTAGGTGCCCGCCTGACCGGGCAGGGCGAGCAGGTCGGGCGGGGTCCACCGGCCGCGGTAGCGGGCCTCGTAGCCGGCGGGCGCGGGGTGGGCGTCGCGGTGGTTCTGCATGTGCGGCTCGAGGTGGCTGATCATGCAGCAGAACGGCCGGTCGTGGGACGCGGCGTCGTGGAGGAAACGTATGCCGGCGTCGGTGACCGCGTCGACGCGGTAGCCCGGGGGGTGGTGGACCCGGCCGTCGGGATCGAACAAGGCGGTGCGGTAGCCGTCGGAGCAGGCTTCGAGGGCGTTGGCGCTGAGGTAGGTTTCCCAGCCGCCGTGCTGATCGGGGGCGACGGCCTCGGAGCCGCCGGGCGGGCTTCCGCCGAGATGCCACTTGCCGAAGTAGCCCGTGGCGTGACCGGCGTCGCGGAAACGCTTGGCGAGGGTATCGTGGTCGACGGGCAGCGGCCGGCCGTTGGTGTGGCATCCGTCGTCGCCGACGGCCGTGGCGTAGCGGCCCGTCTGGAGGCAGGCGCGGGCGGGGCCGCAGACCGGCTGAGGCGTCGTGGCGTAGGGAAAAAGCGTGCCACGCTGGGCGTAGTGATCGAAGTTGGGCGTCAGCTCGAGCGGACAGCCGAGGGCGCCGATCGTGTCCCAGCGTTGCTGGTCGGTGAGGAAGATGACGACGTTCATAGCCAGCATGCTAGAGATGTTCTGCGGCGCTTACCCGGGGTGCAGGAGCGGAGCCTCTGCCGCTCGCCGCGCAGGCGCTTGCCTTGGAGAAAAACCACGTGCGACATCACGATTTCATCCCTTAAACAAATACCCTTGCTCCTTCGCCGGCGGCTCGGGCTGCGTCTCTTTGACCTCCAGCATCTCTTCGAGCAGGTCGTCGATGTTGGCGATCTTCATGTAAACGCTGGCGAAGCGGACATAGGCGACGTGGTCCAGCCGCTTGAGCTTCTCGACCGACAGCCGGCCGATGTCGGTCGACTCGACCTCCTTGCCGCCGCGTTTGAACAGCTCCGCCTCGATCTCGTCGACCGCGGCGGCGAGCTGATCCGCGGTCACGGGGCGTTTGTACGCCGCTTTCTGGAGGCCGCCGAGCAGCTTCTGCCGGTCGAACGGGACGCGGTTGCCGTCGCGTTTGATGACGGTCAGGCGGGTGGTGGTCTCGACGTGTTCGTAGGTCGTGAACCGTTTCTTGCACTGCTTACACTCCCGGCGTCGG
>JBCBSA010000237.1:0-4928 GCA_039819425.1 Planctomycetota bacterium | reverse complement strand
CCGACAGCTGGCCCTCGCCGATGGCCATGTAGGCCGCATCCGCTTCGGTGACGCGGGCTCCCGGGGGGGGCAGGTCGCCGGCGATCTCTTCGAGCAGGCCCACCCCGGCCCGCCGGCCGAAGCCGAAGCGGTTGAACCACTCGACGACTCGGCCGTAGCCCTGGCTTTCGCCGAAGCGTTGGGCGAGTTGGCCGAAGAAGACGTTGGAGCTGACGGTCAGGGCCTCGACGCCGTCGATCGTGCCGAAGGTTTGCAGGCCGTAGCGTGGCCGATAGATCCACTCGCGGAAGATGTTGGGCGCGTGTTCCCAGAGGTGGCCTTGCGAGCAGTCGAGAGCTTCGTCGGGGCCGACGACGCCGTCGGTGATCGCGGCGGCGAGGACCAGGGGCTTGTTGGTCGAGCCGGGGTCGTAGCGGTAGCCGACGGGCCGGAAGATCGACACGCGGTTGTCGAAGTCGCGGTAGTACGGCGAGCCGGGGTCGTCGAGGTCGTCGAGGGTCGTGCCGGGCACGGAGACGGCGGCGAGGACCTCGCCGTTGTCGATATCGAGGACGACGGCCGCGCCGTTGAGCGGATCGCCGGGCCGGGGGTTGTGTGGGGTTTCGTCGGCGTCGTAGCCCGAGTTGTGCCACGTCTGCGACCGCATCAGCCCCACCGCGGGGTCGTGGGACATCAGCGCCTGCAGCCGCATCTGCAACTGAATATCCAACGACAAATGAACGTCACTTCCGGGGGCGGGGCGGACGACTTCGGTTTCGCCGGTGTCGAGGTGGAGGACGCGTCGGCCGCGGGTGCCGCGGAGCGTGGCTTCCATGGAGCGCTCGATGCCGAGGCGGCCGATCGGGTCGCGCGGCCGGTAGCCCGACAAATCGACGCGGCGTTCGCCGGTCTCGGGGTCGCGGACAACGAACGGCCGGCGGTCCCACCACGCGTCGCCCTTGTGGATCGGCCGCAGCGACCCGAGCACGTGCCGACCGATCCCCTCGACCGTCATCTCCAGCGGCGCGTCGTTGCGCAGCGATCCCGGCAGCGTGGAGCGGTCCAGCGCAAACGTACGGCTCTCCCACGGGTAACGCCGCAACCGAAGCCGACGCGGCGTGACCTCCAACCATACCTCATACTCTCCCGGCTCATCGGGCTCGAGTTCCCGCTCTTGCTGGGCCTTAGCGATGAACTGATCGATCCAGGTGACCGTCTCCGGAGGTACGTCGGTGAGAACGGGGTGCGATTGGAACTCCTCGGCGACCTCGACGTACACCTCGGCCCACGACAACTCGGGGTCGGCGCTGTCGCCGCTGCTCTTCTTGAGGGTCTTGACCTGGTGGTCGCGCTTGCGGGCCGTGGCGTTGGCGGCCATGGTCTGGACCCAGCGGACGATCTCGCGCTGGCGGGCTTCGATCTCCTCGGGCGGGACGTTGCCGAGCTCGGCCAGGGTGACGCGGAGCTGCTCGATCTGCACGAGGTACGGGCGGACGTACTGGCGGGCCAGATCGTCCTGTTCGTCGAGCGTCAGGTCGCGCCACGCTGAGCGTCCCACCCGCCGCTGGGCGGCTTCGCGGGCTTTGACGTAGGCCCAGTTGCCGCTGAGCACGCGGAAGCTGACGGCGATCTCCCAGCCGGGCCGATCCTCGGCGAGCAGCCGGCCCTTGCGGTCGTAGATCCGGCCTCGCGAGGTCGGGGTGTAGTCGGCTTGCTCGAGGTGCTTACGCAGGATATCGCGCCGCTCGTCCCGCTCGGCCCCGGTCGTCAGCCGGGCGGTCTGCATCGCCAGCAGCGCCATCAGCCCGCAGGACACCGCGGCGAGCAGGAGCAGCCGACGGTGAAACATGCTCGGGATGGCCTGACGCAGAACGCTTCGCATGGGCGCTACGCACAGGATATCGGACCACGGCGGAGGGCCACGGGAGAAACTCGGGTTTCTGAGGTTTGGAGTCGGCCGGATGCCGAGAGGGATCAGTTGATTTCGGCGAGGTCGTCAGCGCGGTCGGTGAGGACGGTGAGCTGGTTGCCTTTCATCTGGGCGAACCCGCCGGAGACGCGGAGGGTGGTTTTCTTGCCGCCGGTCTCGGTGAGGCGGAGCCGACCCTCGCCGACCTGCAGCAGGATCGGGGCGCGGTTGACGGCGAAACCCATCTCGCCGTCCCAGGCGGGGACGACGGTGTACGAGACCTCGCCCTCGAAGACTTGTTGTTCGGGGGTGACGACGCTGCAGGTGTATGAGCCGGGCATGAGAACTCCTTCGCGGCGGGTTGAGCAATGTACGTTACCCCGCTCCCCTGTCAATCGCGCTCGTCCCGAAACGTCGTTTCTAAGCCGTTATCGGCTCGGGCAGGTGGGATCGTAAGAACTGCCCGGTGTAGGAGGTCTCGTGCTCGGCTAGGTCCTCGGGTGTGCCCGTCGCCACGACGGTGCCGCCGCGGTCGCCGCCCTCGGGGCCCAGGTCGATCAGCCAGTCGCTGCACTTGATCACGTCGAGGTTGTGTTCGATCAACAGCACCGAATTCCCCCCGCGGGCCCCGGTCTCCTCGTGGCCGTCGCAGAGGCGGTCGAGCACAGCGATGAGCTTCTTCACGTCGGCGAAGTGCAGCCCCGTCGTCGGCTCGTCGAGGACGTACAGCGTGTGCCCCGTCGACCGCTTGCCCAGCTCGGTGGCGAGCTTCACCCGCTGCGCCTCGCCCCCGGAGAGGGTCGTAGACGCCTGGCCGAGCTGGACGTAGCTCAGGCCCACGTCGTTGAGCGCGGTGAGCAGGCGGCGGACGTCGTTGAAGCTGTCGAAGAACTCGAGCGCCTCTTCGACGGTCATGTCGAGCACGTCGCTGATGTGCTTGCCGCGGTAGGTGATTTCGAGGGTCTCGCGGTTGTAGCGTTTGCCCTTGCACACGTCGCACTCGACGTAGACGTCGGGCAAAAAGTGCATCTCGATCTTCTTGGTGCCCTGGCCTTGGCAGGACTCGCACCGGCCGCCCTTGACGTTGAAGCTGAAGCGACCGGGCTTGTACCCCCGGATCTTGGCTTCCTTGGTCTTGGAGAACAGGTCGCGGATCATGTCGAAGACGCCGGTGTAGGTCGCGGGGTTAGACCGGGGCGTTCGGCCGATGGGCGACTGGTCGACCTCGATGATGCGGTCGATGTGGGTGACGCCGGTGAGGCGGTCGTGATCGCCGGGCTTGACGCGGGAGCCGGAGGCCGCGTTTGGCGGCCTTGAGCAGGATCTGGTTGACGAGGGTGGACTTGCCGCTGCCCGAGACGCCGGTGACGGTGACGATGCCCCCGAGGGGGAAGATGACGTCGATGTCGGCGAGGTTGTTCTGGCGGGCGCCCTTGACCACGAGCGCTTTCTTGTGGTCGAGTTGCCTTCGACTTCCGGGGGTCGGGATTTCTTCGTCGCCGCGGAGGAACTTGGCGGTGAGCGAGTTTTTATCTTTGAGAAACCGCTTCCGGGGGCCGTGGGCGACGATATTGCCGCCGTGGCGGCCGGGGCCGGGGCCGACGTCGATGAGGTGGTCGGCGGCGCGGATGGTGTCCTCGTCGTGCTCGACGACGAGGACGGTGTTGCCGATGTCGGTGAGGTGGCGGAGGGTCTTGATGAGTCGGTCGTTGTCGCGCTGGTGGAGGCCGATAGTCGGTTCGTCGAGGACGTAGCAGCAGCCGACGAGGCCCGAACCGACCTGGGTGGCGAGGCGGATGCGCTGCGATTCACCGCCGGAGAGGGAGCCGGTGCTGCGGGAGAGGTTGAGGTAGCCCAGGCCGACGCTGAGCATGAACCCGAGGCGGGCGCGGATCTCCTTGACGATGGGCTCGGCGATCTGCGTGCCTTCACGCGTCAGCTTCAGCTTGCCGAAGAACTCAGACGCCTCCTCGATCGTCATGCGGACGACGTCGTCGATGTTGTACTCTCGCTTGCCCGAGGCGATGAAGACGTTCAGCGCCTCGACGCGCAGCCGCGCGCCGCCGCAGGCTTCGCACGGCGATTCGGACAGGTAGCTCGAGAGCCGCTGCTTCACGAACTCGCTGTCGGTGGTCTCGAAGCGCCGCTGGAGGTTCGGGATCACGCCCTCGAAGTGGGCCCCGTACTTCGTTTCGTCGCGGTCGGTCGTGCCGTGCATCATGATCCGCTGCACGGGCTTGGGCAGCCGCTTCCACGGCGTCTGCGGCGAGACCTCAAACTCCTTGCAAAACTTGCGGATCACCCGGTTATAGAAGATGTTCATCCGCTTGCCGTTCTTCCGCCACGGCTCGATCGCTCCGCTGGAAAGGTCCAACTCCGCGTCGGGGACCACAAGTTCGGGGTCGAACTCGAACACCGTGCCCAATCCCGAGCAGGCCGGGCATGCTCCGTAGGGCGAGTTGAACGAAAACAGCCGCGGCTCAAGAGCTTCCAACGAACACTCGGGGTGCTCCGGGCAGGCGTACTTCTCGCTGAACAACGTGTCCGACCAGCCGCCCCCCCCGCCCCCGGAATCCGCCCCCCCGGAATCTACCGCGTCGTCCGACACGCTGATCACCGCTAGCCCGTCGGCCAGCTTCAACGACAGCTCGATCGAGTCGGCCACCCGACTCCGCACCCCATCGCCGTCGGCGGAGGCGTCGCCGTTCTTCGACGCGTCGGCGTGCCGCACCACGATCCGATCGACCACGGCCTCGATCGTGTGCTTCTGGTAACGCTGCGTCTTCGTCGTGAACGGGGTGCCGGCCTTGGTCTTCGACACCTCTCGGAGGTCCATCACCTCGCCGTCGACCCGGGCGCGGACGAAGCCCTGACGCACCATGCCCTCGAAAACTTCCTTGTGATGGCCCTTCTTCCCGCGGATGACGGGGGCGAGGACCATGAGTTTCGTGCCCTCGGGCAGGCCCATCACGTGATCGACGATCTGCGTCGCCGACTGCGACTCGATCGGCAGCCCGCACTTGTTGCCCTTCTCGTCCAC
>JBCBSA010000236.1:0-4948 GCA_039819425.1 Planctomycetota bacterium | reverse complement strand
GAAAACTACGATCCCGCCGCCTCATTTGGTGAACGTCACCCGCCCCCGCCCGGGCACGATCCGCCCCAACCGGACCACCGTCTCGCCCGATCGCCGCAGCCGCTCCGCCACCGCGTCAGCGAAGTGCGGCCGAACGATCAGCGTGTAGCCGATGCCCATGTTGAACACCCGCATCATCTCGTCGTCCGCGACCCTGCCGTGCTTCTGCAGGAAGCCGAACAGCGGCGGAACCTCCCACGAAGAACGCGACAGCTTGGCGTCGAGGTTGTCCGGCAGCGCCCGGTTCAGGTTGCCTGGCAGGCCGCCGCCGGTGATGTGGGCCATGCCGCTGATCGGCCGCTTGACTTTGTACTGCCGCAAGAGATGCACGATCGACCGGACGTAGACGCGCATCGGTTCGAGCAGCACCTCGCCGAGCGTGCGGCCGGCGTGGAGCGGGTCGTCGTCGAACTCGGGGTACACCCGGTCCGGCTTCAGCTTGGCCCGCTCCAGGATCGCGCGGACCAGCGTGTACCCGTTGCTGTGGATCCCGCTCGACGCCAGCCCCAGCACGACGTCCCCCGGCTCGACCCGCTCGTCGCCCTCGACGATCTTCTTCAGCTCAACCACGCCCACCGCAAAGCCCGCCAGGTCGTAGTCGCCCTCGGCGTACACGTCCGGCATCTCCGCCGTCTCCCCGCCGATGAGCGCACAGTCCGCCAGCCGGCAGCCGTCGGCCACGCCCTTGACGATCTGCTCCATCCGCCCCGGCTCCACCGCGTGCGTCCCGATGTAGTCCAGGAAGAACAACGGCTCGGCCCCCTGCACGATCATGTCGTTGACGTTCATCGCCACGCAGTCCTGCCCGATCGTGTCGTGCTTGCCCAGTTGGACCGCCAACAGCACCTTGGTCCCCACGCCGTCGGTGCAGGCGACGAGGACGGGGTCTTTGTAGTTGCGTTTGAAGAGTTTTTCGTTGAAGTCGAGGCGGAACATGCCGGCGAACGCGCCGTGCTTGCCCAGCACCCGCGGGCCGTGGGTCGAGCGCAGGTGCTGCTGGATCAGCCCGACCATCGCGTCGCCGGCTTCGATCGAGACGCCGGCGTCGGCGTAGGTGAGGCCCGCCCCACCCCCGGAAGTTTTTTTCGATTGACGGGTTCGCTTGGCCATGGGTTCGACAGTGTAACGGGGAGGAAAAGCAGAAAAACAAGCAAACCAGAAAAGCAGAAGCGATGGCGTTTTCTACTTATTTACTTTCCTGTCTTTTCTGCTCCCCTACATCTACACCCGCATCCGCCGCATGTACACGAACCACTCGACCAGCAGCAGCCCCAGCGCCGCCCACGCGAACCACCACCACACCTCCCGGCGGACCAGCGACTCGGCCGAGGTCGCCTGGGTCACGCCCGTGCCGACGTCGAGCCGATCGACGGGGCGGACGTCGCTCTCGGTCGCGTCGAGCAGGTTGACGGGCAGTCGGCCGAAGGGCGGCTCGACGCCCACGCTGACGTCGGCCTCGTAGAAGCCTACGCGGGTGAACGCCGGCAGCGACGCCGAGCCCCGCCGGGCCGTGGCCGACAGCCGGGTCGGGCCGCGGTAACCCACCGCCGTCGCCGACGCGGGGACCGGGACCGTCGCCGTCTCGCCCGTACGGAACGCTAGCGCCGCCTCGCCGACCGCGGCCCCCGCCCCGCCGCCGAGCCCGAGCACTTCCAGCGCGTTGACCATGAACACCTGGAAGCTCCAGTGGTGCGGCCACCGGCTCTCGAGCACGTCGAAACTCACCGCCACGTGGTCCGTGTTGCCCACCCGCGTCTCGGCGATCAACGGCCCCGCCAGCCCCACCGCCAGCACCTTCCCCGTCAGCGGCACCGTCAGCCGGCCCGGCCGACGCAGCGTCACGTCGTCCAGCACCACATACTGCATCAGCGGGTGGTCCCGCTGCCAAGTCAGCACCGCCTGCAGCCCCGGCGCGTCCTCGGCCGACGGCCGCACCGACAGCCCCTCGATCGGCGGGGCCGCCCCGAACGACAGCGAACTCACCGACGGCACCAACGCCGGCGAATACCGGTCGAACACCACCAGATCAAACCCCTCGGCGTTCGCCCCCGTCGCGCTGCCGTCGCCATCCCGCAGCACCTCCGGCGGGATCGCTTCGTACTGAGTAGGCGTCTGCAGGATCAGGTCTCTCGCCCCCGCGGCGCGGACCGCGCCGCGGAGGTAGCGGTTGCCCTCGGTCACGAGCATGACCCGCAGCCGCTTAGCCGGGACCAGTTGGAGGCGGGCCGTGTCGTCGGCGGGTAAAGCATCAGCCTGGTCGTGCGTCACCTCCAGCGTCGCCCCCCCCGGAAGCGACAGGTCGAACGTCAACGACGCTTCACCGCTTCCGCCGTCGGCGTCGGCCGCGGGTAGTGAAAGGGCTCGGGTGCGCACCACCCGGCCGTCGACCTTCAGCGTGACGTTCGCCCGGGTCGCCGGACCGGTGTTCGCGAACCGGGCGAACACGCCGACCTCAGCCGGGTTCTCGAAGCTCCGCCGAGCCGACGCCGCGACGATGCCGACGTTGGCCGTGTCGGGTTCACCTAACCGTTCGAAGGCCAGCGTCGCCCCCGGCAGCGCCAGCGCCGCCTGCGTGTCCCGCTGCACCCGCCCGTCGCTGAACACGTACACCGTCAGGCTCTCGGTTTCGTCGTCTTCTGCCACCGAAAACGGCGCGATCAACCCGAGTGCCGGCTCGAACCGCCCCCGCTGATCCGTCGGCTCGATCGACCGCACCGCCGACCGCAGCAGCCCCCGGTCGTTCGTGAACGCCTGCACCACCGCCGCCCGCTCGGCAAACGTCACCACCATCGCGCCGCCCCCGGAAGTGCCGTCTCCCGCTTCGTCGAGGGAATCGATCAACTCGAGCGCCCGTCCCTTGGCTTTCTCCAGCCGGGTTTGGCCGTCGGAGGCGTCGGACGTGTTCATGGACGCCGAGCGATCGACAACGATCACCACCCGCTCGCCCGGCGACACCGCCGACCGCTGCGTCGGCCGCGCCATCGCGATCAACAACAAGGCCAACAGCAACAGTTGCAGCCAAAGCAGCAGGTTGTTGCGGATCCGTTGAAACGGCGCGTTCACCTGAAGGTCCTGGATCGCCTTCTTCCACAGCAAGGTCGAAGGCACCTCCACCGGCCGACGCCGTAGCTTCAGGAAGTACAGCGACACCAGGAGCGGGACCGTCAGGCCCGCGGCGATCAGGGCGGTGACGGGGTTGAGGAAACTCATCGTCCCGCCTCCGTCGGCGAGGCAGCGCTTCGCTTAATCACGGAGATCGATCGACTCATCCGAGCAGCCCCCTCTCCCGCAGGTATTTCAGGACGACCAACTCGACCGCCACGTCAGTCGTCGCGGTCATGTAGCTCAGGCCGCGTTTGGTGCAGACGTCGCGGACGTGTTGGCAGTAGGCCTGCAGGTTCGCTTGGTACTTCTCTAAGAGCGCTTTGCTGACCGAGACCTCGGCGAGGTCGCCGTCTTCCATGTCGGTGAGCTTGAGGTCGCCGACGACGCCGCCCTTGCCGGGGTCGACCTCCTGGGGCGAGAGGAGTTGGATCGCATAACCGTCGTAGCGATCGCCGGCGAGGTAGCGCATCGCCGCCCCGAGGTCGCCCTTGTCGAAGAAGTCGCTCACCAACACGACCACGCCGGGGCGCTGGTTGAGCATCGCCAGCTTCTTGCACACCGCCGCCAGGTTGCCCTCGCCCTTGGTGGGCTGCTGCTGGTTCAGCCAATCGACCATGCGCGGGATGGGGCGTCGGCCGCGTAGTCCCTCGGCCGTGCCGTTGACGGTGTCGGTGAAGCTGTAGAGGTTCAGCCGGTTGTAGTGCGTCAGCGCGATGTACCCCAGCGCCGCGACCATCTGTTTCGCGTAGCGCAGCTTCCGGGGGTCGCCGTAGTCCATCGACGCGGTGGTGTCGAGCACCAGCGACACCGACAGGTCTTCCTCTTCCATGAACAGGCGGAGGAAGAGCTTGTCGAGCCGAGCGTAGAGGTTCCAGTCGATGCGGCGCAGGTCGTCGCCGACGACGTAGTTGCGGTAGTCGGCGAACTCGACGGACGCGCCGCGTTTCTTGCTGCGGCGTTCGCCCTGGACCGTGCCGCGGAGCATCTTGCGCGAGCGCACGTCCAGCCGGTCGAGCTGGCGCATGAACTCGGGGGTGAGGAGCGAGTCGGCTTGGAGGGTTTGATGGGGCATGGCTTTTTGCCACCAAGACACGAAGCTACGAAGGAAGTCCAGGAGAAGGTGAAGCGTTTTTAGAAATCATCGATTCAGGTTTGACGGCCTTGCTTCGTGTTCTTCGTGCCTTCGTGGTTCATACTGCCGCCCCCGCCGCCTCGACCGGCAGGTGGTCGGCGATGTCGTTGACGACCATGTCGGCGGTGATGCCCTCGGCTTGGCCCTCGAAATTCAGCAACACACGGTGACGCAGCACGGGCAGCATCCCGTCGCTGATGTCGGCGACGGCGACGTGGGCGCGGCCATCCAGCAGCGCCTTGACCTTGCCGCCGAGGACGAGGGCCTGGGCGGCACGCGGAGAGGCACCGAAACGTAGGAATTGCTTGCTGAGCGAAGTGGCGAACTCGCCATCCGGATGGGTCGCGAGGACGGAGCGGATGGCGTAGTCCTGGACGTGGGGGGCGATCAGAACCTGGCGGACGAGCTGTTGGTAGGTGACGATCTTCTCGGCGTCGAGGACTGGCTCGATGGTGGGGGTGACGGCGGCGGTGGTGCGGTTGACGATCTCGTTGAGCTCGTCGCGGCTGGAGTAGCCGACGTCGAGCTTGAGCATGAAGCGGTCGAGCTGGGCCTCGGGCAGGGGGTAGGTGCCTTCCTGCTCGATGGGGTTCTGGGTGGCCATGACGAAGAAGGGCTTGGCCATCTTGTAAGTGGTGCCGCCGACGGTGACGGACTTTTCCTGCATGGCCT
>JBCBSA010000235.1:0-4969 GCA_039819425.1 Planctomycetota bacterium | reverse complement strand
GGGCGACGTGCATCGATCCGGGTAGTTTCATGGCGGCGTTGTCCATAAAGCCGCGACCGTTGGTCGCGCGTTTGGCCCAAGGCCAAAATTAAACATGGGTGCAGGGTATCCGTTTCGGCGTGCCGCCGAACGTACGACCACCGGTCGCGGCTTGATACCGGGCGATCAATCGTTACGCCAGTACCGCCCGTCGCGCTGCATCATCAGGTCCGCGGCGGGCGGGCCCCAGGTGCCGGCCGCGTAGTTGGGCAGGTCGTCCTGGGGGTTGGCCTCCCAGAAATCCAGCACCGGCTGGCAGGCGTACCACGACGCCTCGATCTCGTCGCGGTGCTTGAACAGCGTCTGGTCGCCGCGCATGCAGTCGTGCAGCAGCGTGGCGTAGCCGTCGGGCGGGTCGACCTCCCACTGCTTCTGGTAGTCGAAGTCCATCACGACCTCGTTCATCTTCATGCCCACGCCCGGCTCCTTGCCCTCGAACCGCAGGCGCACCCCCTCGTTGGGCTGGACCGAGATCACGATCTGGTTCGGCTTCTGAGTGCGCACCTGCTCGCGGAACAGGTAGTGCGGCGTCGGCTTGAAGTAGATGACGATCTCGGTCTTCTTCGCCGCCATCGCCTTGCCCGACCGCAAATAGAACGGCACGCCGCCCCACCGCCAGGTGTCGACGTGGAACTGCATCGCGGTGAACGTGTCGCGCTGCGACTTGGGATCGACGCCCGCTTCTTCGCGGTAGCCGATGACGCCCTCGCCGCGGATCGCGCCCGCGCCGTACTGGCCCCGCACCGCGATCTGCGGCACGTCGTCTTCCTTAGGAACCCGCAGGGCCTTGAACACCTTGACCTTCTCGGTGCGGATGTCCTCGGCCTTCATGCTCACCGGCGGCTCCATCGCCACCAGGCTCAGCACCTGCAAGAGGTGGCTCTGCACCATGTCCCGCATCGCCCCGCCGCCCGGCGAGTCGTAGTAGCTGCCCCGTCCCTCCACGCCCACCGTCTCGCTCGCGGTGATCTGCACGTGGTCGATCGTGTCACGCGTCCACAGCGGCTCGAAGATCGAGTTGGCGAACCGCAGCACCAGCATGTTCTGCACCAGTTCCTTGCCCAGGTAGTGGTCGATGCGGTAGATCGACGACTCCCAGAACACGTCCGCCAGCGTGTCGTTGAGCTTCACCGCCGACGCGGGGTCCGAGCCGAAGGGTTTCTCGACGACGATGCGCTGCCAGGTCGGGTCGTCCTTGTCGATCGGCACCATCCGCTTGCCGTCGATAACCAGCCCGCTGGCCCCGAGGTTCTCGACGATCGGCTCGAAGAACTGCGGAGCCATCGACAGGTACGCCAGCAGGTTGTTCCCGACGCCGTGCTCCTTGGACAGCTGCTTGATCCGGCAGCTCAGGTCGGGCCACGCCTCGGCGTCGGTCGAGTCGCAGGCCTCGTAGTGCACGTGCTTCGAGAACTCGGCCCACTTCGCGGCGTCGGGGTAGTTGTCCGGCTTGAAGTCGTGGACCATCTGCCGGAACGAGTCGTCGTCGTACTTGGAGCGGGCGACGCCGAGGATGCCGAAGTTGGTCGGCGTCATGTCGCGCTCCCAGAGGTAATAGAGCGCCGGCAGCAGCTTGCGTTTGGTCAGGTCGCCCGAGGCGCCGAAGATAACGATGAGACAGTCGGCGGGCCGGGGCGGTTGGGCGGAATGGGGCATGGTGCCGACAATATAGACCGCAAAGGCACAACGGGTGAGAGCCAGCGAAGGCTCTGGCCGGGATTAGGCCGTTGGTTTATCGGCCGCCGAGGCGGCGGGATGGTCGGCCGTAGTGGCGAAAGCCTCGGAATCGGCGAGTTGCTCTGAGGCGACTTGGCCAAGCCGACGCCGGCAAGGCAGGTGGATGTAGTGGCGGTTGAGCTGAGCCAGAACGGCCAACAGCACAACTCCACCCAACGCCGCGGCGTGGCTCGGCCACCCGTCTGGCCGCAGTTCGATCGGCCAGTCGAGTTCCAGTGATTGGTAGCCGTCGATTAACCCCAACCCCTCCAACGCCCGCCCCGCCAGTTCGATAAACACGATCATCGCCCAGGTCACGACGGCGACCACCCCCGGAACCAGCAACACCAACAGGGCGTGGAACAGGCCCCACATCGCCAATCCACGTGGCCCGTTCATGACCCGCCAAGCCAGTACCGGGCTGCACAGCCACGTGCCCCAACACACGAGGGCGAGCACCGCCGGGGGAATCCATAGCGAAATATCGACGTAGTGTGAGCTTACCGATACGGCCAAGAGCGCATGAGCCAAAACGAATCCAATCGGTAAACCCAAAAGGGCCGCCGTCGGCAGACTGCACGCCAGGATCGTGATCCCCAGAGCGACTTCTTTGTACACCGGGTTGTGCTGCATCCTCAGCCGCTCGATCTGACTCACCACGTCGCGCAGGCCGCAAGCGAGACCACATTCCGGGCAGGTACGGCGCCCCGCGGTCGCCAGGCCACGCAAGTCGTAGCCGCAACGGAGACAGGTCGGTTCGGCCGTGAACTTCTTGAGTTTGGCGAGGGTGGCGAAGTGCCGTCGTGCGACGCCGGCCTTGGGCCGATAGGCGCGGCTGGGTTCAGGCTGACCCGGGCGCCGCGCGGGTTTCACGGCCGCCCCACCGCCACGCTCACGACCATCAGGTCGGCGGGGTTCACGCCCGCCAGTCGGCCCGCCTGGCCGAGCGTCGCGGGGCGGAACTTGTCCAGCACGGCGGCGGCCTCGGCCCGCAAGCCCGGCACCCCCCGGAAATCGAGGTCGCTGGGCAGGAGAGCGTCCTCGCGCTCGGCCAGGCGTTCGAGTTCGCGGCGGCTACGCTCGATGTAGCCGGCGTACTGCCGCTCGGCGAGGACGGCTTGCAACGCGCGCCGATCGGACGCATGTCCGTTAAGCTCGGCTTGGACGCGGTCGAGATCGACGCCGGGGGTGTTGACCCACTTGGCCATCGGGCGGCCGTCGACCGTGGTCGATTCGATCGCGGCGTCGAAGTCGGCCTTGCGTCGCCGCTTGGCCTCGAAGACCGACCACCGCGCATTATCCACCGTGCCCAACTCTCGGCCCACCGGCGTCAGGCGGGTGTCGGCGTTGTCGCTGCGCAGGAGCAGCCGGTGCTCGGCCCGGCTGGTGAACATGCGGTAAGGCTCACGCGGGGTCTTCGTGACCAGGTCGTCCATCATCACCCCGAGGTACGCCTCGTCGCGGCGGAGTCGCCAAGGCGATTCTCCGCGGAGATGCCGCACGGCGTTGACACCGGCGATGAGGCCCTGGCCGGCGGCCTCTTCGTAGCCGGAGGTGCCGTTGATCTGGCCGGCGAGGAACAGGCCGGGCAGCCGTTTGGTCATGCAGGTCGCGTCGATCTGGTGCGGCCAGACCATGTCGTACTCGACGGCGTAGCCCGGCTTGAGCATCTCGGCCCGCTCGCAACCGGGCATCGCCCGGACGATCTCGAGTTGTACTTCCGGGGGGAGGGAGGTGCTGATGCCGTTGCAGTAGACCTCGTTGGTGGTCAGCGACTCGGGCTCGAGGAAGACGTGGTGCGAGGTGCGATCGGCGAAGCGGACGACCTTGTCCTCGATGCTGGGGCAGTACCGCGGGCCGGCGTCGGCCTCGATCGAGCCGTTGTACATCGGGGCGTGAGCGAGGTTGGCGCGGATCAGGTCGTGCGCCGCGGCCGTGGTGTGGGTGATCCAGCAGATGGCCTGGTCGAGGACGGGAAAACGGGACGCCACTTTCTCGTAGTCCGGCAGCGATCCGTGACGGTCGGTGAGCGTCATCTCGCTGAACGGCACGGGGTCGGCGTCGCCGGGCTGTTCTTCGAGGCCGGCGAAGTCGATGGACTCGGCGGCGAGCCGCGGCGGGGTGCCGGTCTTGAGTCGGCCCAGCTCGAAGCCGAGGCGTTTGAGGGCCCCGCTGATCCCGTCGGCCGAGCCCTCGCCGATGCGTCCGCCCGGCGTCTGCTGCGGCCCGGCGTGCATGAGCGCCCGCATGAACGTGCCGGTCGTCAGCACCACCGCCCCGGCCCGGATCGTCAGCGTCTTGTCGGCGTGGTCGATCGCGCAGAACTCGCCGCAGCAATCTTGAGTCTCTTCGGGATGGCCGGGGCCGTGCCCCCCCCGGAATTCGACCCCGACGCAGCGGCCGTCTTCGACGACGAAGTCCTCGACCACCCCCGGAAGAACCTCCAGGTTCGGCCGGGCGCCGAGCAGCCGCTGCACCTCGGCGGCGTAGGCGTACTTGTCGTTCTGGCACCGCGGCCCGCGCACGGCCGGCCCCTTGCTGGCGTTGAGCACCCGGAACTGGATCCCCGTCGCGTCCGCCGCCAGCCCCATCAGCCCGCCGAGCGCGTCGATCTCCCGGACGATCTGCCCCTTGGCGAGCCCCCCGATCGCGGGGTTACACGACATCGCCCCGGTCTTGGCCGGGTCCATCGTGACGAGCGCCACACGTCCCCCCGATGCCGCGGTCAAGTTCGCCGCCGCCCACGCCGCCTCCGCCCCCGCGTGGCCGCCGCCGACGACCAGGATGTCGTAGTGGGTGCGCGGAAAGGCCATCGCAGGATCATACGCCATCGGCCGATCGGCCCGTCAACCGCCCGGCGGCGTAAAAAAACCTCTCAGTTTCTGGATCTTGCCTTCGGCATTGAACGTGAAGTGGTTGATGCCCTCGAACGTCACCTCGGTGCCGTCCGTCGTCACGCCCCGTCCCTCCCATTTCGCCACGGCTTCGTGGCCGACGGCGTGGACGAACGTGGCGTGTAGCCCGACCCGTTCAAACGCCGAGACGAACCCCTGGCCTTGGGCCAGGATCGCTTCAGGTGTTGTCTTGATCGGCTCGCCCACCGGGTCGTCGAGCACGGCGTCGGACGCAAACGCGGCGGCCCATACCGCGGCGTCGCCGCTACGGGTGCCCTCGAAATACGTTTCGACCCAAGCGGTCACGGTGTCGGGGGGAG
>JBCBSA010000234.1:0-4977 GCA_039819425.1 Planctomycetota bacterium | reverse complement strand
GGACGGTCTATTTGTCGAATGGCAATTGGGAAATCGAGGGAACCGTCGAACTCCGCGGAAACGTCGAGCGCCTGCTCGGCACCGAGGCGAGCCTGATCACCAGCGGAGGCGGCCGGGTCGTGCTGGGCGAGACCGGGGCCGACACCGTCGTCGTCGAGCGTATCAGCGGCCGGCTAGGCAACTTCCCCCGCGTGACCTATGAGCACGACTCGGACCGGACCTGGGTGTTCAAGAACGTCTCGCAATGGTCTTACGACCCCGCCGCCGAGAACCCCGGCGACCTGTTTCTTGAAGACGTGGCCGGCGGGTCGCGCGAGGGCCAGGTCTTCCGCAATCAGAACGTCTGGGCCCGGCAGTACAACAACGAGACGGAGGCCGACGTCAACAATCCGGACCTGCCTGACTCCAAGATCCTGGTGGACGGGGCCGACGTCTGGATCCTCGGGCTCAAGACCGAGCAGGAGGGCACGATCGTCAAGACGATCAACGGCGGCAAGACCGAACTGCTCGGGGTGTACCGCAACGGGCCCGGCCAGTCGGACAGCGACAACCCCGCTTTCGTGACCGAGGAATCTGCGCTGTCGGTCGCGGGGTTCTCGATCCGCCCGAACAACGCTGGCTACGACCTGTTTGCCCGTGAGACCCGGGACGGCGTGACGCAGGATGTCGTGGATTTCAACGAGGCCAACGTCTATTCCGCGTTCGGCGACGGCGACCTGTGGGAGGCCCGTCGGCAGGTCTACCTGGACAACGTCGACACGCGGGGCGTGACGCTCGACGGCACGTGGACGCGGTCGGCGGGCTTCGACGGGGGGTTTGTCGGCGAGGACTTTTTGTTTTCCGACGAGATCGATGCCAGCGCGACGTTCGCCCCCGACCTGCCCGAGGACGGGCGGTACGAGGTGTTCGTCCGCTGGGTCAACGACCGCGGCGGCCAAGACCACGCCGGCCACGACCGCGACGTGCCGATCGCGATCACCGACGGAGCGGGCAACGTGACCGTCGTTTTCGTCGACCAGGACGTTGACGGCGGGCAGTGGGTCTCGCTCGGGCTCTACGAGTTCCTCGCGGGCACCGGCAACGAGGTTACGCTGATCGTCGACGGCGGAGGCAACGTGATCGTCGACGGGGCGCGTTTCGCGTTGCGGCAAAGCGGCGACCTGAACCTCGACGGGTTCGTCGACGAGTTCGACCTCGACGCCTTCGTGCTGGCGGTCACGGACCCCGACGCCTACGCGTTCGACTTCGGGCGATCCGTGACGACCACCGGCGACACCAACGCCGACGGCGTGGTCGATCTGAATGATGTCGATTCGTTTGCCCTGTTGGTGGATCTGGACCCCGACGCGGTGCGGGCGGTCATCCCCGAGCCCCAGTCCGCGATGGCGTTGGCGGCGGGCGGCGTGGTGCTGCTCGGGCGTCGCCGACGGAACCCGTGAAGCGGGCGTGGGGATGGTGCGGTTGAGGTAGACTGCGGGGATGCTGACCCACCGCATCATCCCGTGTCTCGACGTCAAGGCCGGGCGGGTGGTCAAGGGCGTGAACTTCGTCGAGCTGCGCGACGCGGGGGACCCGGTCGAGGTGGCCAAGCGGTACGACGAGGCGGGGGCGGACGAACTGGTCTTCCTCGATATCACGGCGAGCCACGAGGACCGCGACATCACGCACGACATGGTCCGGCGGGTGGCCGAGCAGTGCTTCATGCCGTTCACCGTCGGCGGCGGGATCCGGACGATCGAGGATGTGACGGCGTTGGTGCAGGCCGGGGCGGAGAAGGTCAGCATTAACACCGCGGCGGTGAACGACCCCGAGATCGTGCGGCAGACGGCTCGGCGGTTCGGCCGGTGCGCCACGGTGGTGAACATCGACCCTAAGCGGGTGGACGCGGCCGACTTCGAGCAACGCACCGGCCGCACCCCGGAATTTGTTACGGCACGGGGGGAAGTGTTTGAGGTGCACACGCACGGCGGCCGGACGCCGACGGGGCTGGAGGCGTTGCCGTATGCCCGGCGGGTGGTCGAGCTGGGGGCGGGCGAGATCGTGCTCACCAGCATGGACGCCGACGGGACCAAAGCCGGCTACGACCTGGAGGTGACGCGGCTGATCGGCGAGGCGATGGACGTGCCGATCGTGGCGTCGGGGGGGTGCGGGAGCCCGCAACACATGATCGACGTGCTGCGGCAGACACGGGCCGACGCGGTGCTGGCGGCGAGCATCTTCCACTTCGGGGAGTACTCGATCGCCGAGACGAAAGACGCCCTCGCGGCGGCGGGTCTTGCGGTGCGTCGGTCCGCTGCGGTTGGCACGCGCTAAACACCGCGGGGGTGTCCGATTAACACCGCTTGGCTTGACGCTCTGCCGGGTTCGGGCGAGCATACCGGTGTCTTTCCTGTTTCACCTCTCCCCGAGGCTTCTGTTTTGAGCAGTATCGCCACCAGCTCCCACGATTCGGTCGCCGGGTCGCTCGACATCGTGCCCACGATGGCCGACACCCCGCTCTACAAGTTCTTCAAGGCCGCGGTCAAGTTCCAGACCTCCGACCTCATCATGCGGGGCGGCCAGCCCCCGAAGCTGCGGCTCAAGGGCGAGCTCAAGAGCCTCGACACCCCGCCGCCTTCGGTCGAGGACTTCAACGACTGGATCAAGTCCAGCCTGAGCAACAAGCAGAACCAGGAACTCGCCGAGCGGGGCTCGGTCGACTTGGGCTGCGACTTCGACGTCGACGGCGAGAGCCACCGCTTCCGCGTCAACATCTTCTACACCCGCGGCCGCGCCGCGATCGCCGCCCGCCGGGTCTCCAATGAGATCCTCAACTTCGAGGAGCTGCACCTGCCGCCGGTGATGAGCAAGATCGCCCAGGCGCGGCAGGGGCTGATCCTGTTGTGCGGCGTCACGGGCTCGGGCAAATCGACGACCATCGCCGCCATGCTCGACCAGATCAACAAGGACCGCGCCTGCCACATCCTCACCATCGAGGACCCGATCGAGTACCTGTTCACCGACAAGAAAGCGATGATCAATCAGCGCGAGGTCGGGCTCGACGTCAGCGACTTCCCCACCGCCCTGCGTGGCATGGTCCGCGAGAACCCCGACGTCGTGCTCATCGGCGAGATGCGCGACCGCGAAACGTTCGAGGCCGCCCTTCAGGCCTCCGAGACCGGCCACCTCGTCTTCGGCACCCTCCACGCCTCGTCCGCCTCGCAGGCGTTCGGCCGGATCTACGACCTGTTTCCCCACGAAGAGCGCGACGCGATCCGCCAGCTGCTCGCCTACCAGATGCAAGCCTTCGTCTACCAGAAGCTGCTGCCCACCATCCGCGAAGACATGGCCCGTGTGCCCGCCGTCGAGGTCCTGCTCCAGAGCCCGCCGACCCGCAAGTTCATCATCGACGGCCGCGAGAACGAGCTCGAAAAAGTGATCAAGGACGCCCGCGAAGACGGCATGCGGTCCTACGTCGACAGCCTGGTCGAGCTGGTCGAAACGAACTACATCCACCCCCGCGTCGCGCAGGCCAACGCCCCGTCGCCCGAAGAGATCAAGATGCGTCTCCGCGGGATCTCGACCGGCTAGCGCCGGTTATTCTGATCGTTGATGGAGGGGTTTTGGTTACAAAAGCCCCCGACCCCGACGTTCATTCAGGCTCGACGGCCTTGTTCAACTAAAAACCTCAGTCAAAAGTAAAAATGACCCCGACCCTCGCCCAAGCCGTGTTCCTGATGAGCTTCGTCAAGCCCGTCCTGTTCCTGGCGACGGCGGGGGGGTGGGCCTGGGTCGTGGCGTATCTCGACAAGGACGCGGCGTTCTACTACCTCAAGCGCAGCCAGTTCAACCTCATCCAACTCGCCGCGGCGGTCCTGGGGTTCGGGGCGATGCTATTCATCCCGATCTTCTGGGTCGGCTGGCCGCTGGGCGTCCTGATCCTCGCCGGCGGGGCGGCGGGGTACGTCGTCTACCGCAACGGCGAAGTCCCCGAGGACGAGCGGTGGACCGCCAACCTCGACTCGTTCCGCCAGCGCCGCGCCGAAGCCGCCGAGGCCAAGCAGCAGGCCAAGGCCACCCTCGTCATCAAGCGCGACGGCACGGCCGTGCCCATCCCCTCGCCCGGCGAGCCGGCGCTGGGCCCCTACATGGTGCTCAACGACCTGATGAGCTTCGCGCTCCCGCGCAACGCCAGCCAGATCGACCTGTCGGTCGACACCGAGCGGGCCAAGTACCGCGTCCACATCGACGGCGTGCGTTACCCCCAAGAAGCCCCCGAGCCCGCCGAGGCCGTCAAGCTCGTCGACTACATCAAGCACGTCGCCGGCATGGACCTCGAAGACCGCCGCCGCAAACAGGAAGCCCGCCTCAGCGTCACCGTCGAGAACCAGGGCAGCCACGACATCCACGTCGTCTCGGCCGGCTCGACCCGTGGCCTCCAGGTCCAGATCACCTTCGACCCCGAGGCCACCAGCAACATCCCGTTGGACCACTTGGGCTTGGCCCCCAACCAGCTCGTCGCCGTCCGCGAGCTGCTTGCCCAAAAAGGCAAGACCATCCTCGTCGCCTCCACCACCAAGCAGGGCAAGACCACCACCCTCTACAGCCTCCTCCAGGAGCACGATCCCTACACCACCACCGTCACCACCCTCGAAGAGGAAGTCCTCTTCGAGCTCGAGGGCGTCGACCACACCACGCTGCCCCGCGGCAAGTCCGCCGGCGAGTACAACGAGAAGCTCGGCGTGATCCTCCGCGGCGACCCGCAGGTCGTCATGGTCTCGCGCCTCGCCGACGACCAGACCGCCCGCCTGCTCGCCCAGGCCGCCGACGAAACCCGCGCCTACGTGCCCCTCGAGCAGCCCGACACCTACAGCGCGCTGCGGGCCTGGATGAAGCAGGTCGGCGACGCCCGCACCGTCGGCGAGGGCCTCGGGGCCGTCATCGCCCAGCGGCTCGTGCGTCGGCTCTGTCACACCTGCCGCGTGCCCTACACCCCCG
>JBCBSA010000233.1:0-5001 GCA_039819425.1 Planctomycetota bacterium | reverse complement strand
TTTTCGATCCATGATGCGGCATAGCCCTCGCTTCAGGCGGGTGCGGTGGAGAGTGGAGAGTTGGGGGGTCCGGAGCGTGGCCGCGGCCATGTGCCTGTGGTTCGCGGCCGCGCCGGGGCCGGCCTTGGCCCAGGATACCGGTGCCCCCGACGCCGGGCCGGTGCTGCTGTACAGCTTCGACGACCCCCCGAAGGTGTTCACACTTGAGGGCGGCACGTTCGCCGCTGAAAACGTGATCGCCCCCGACCACGTCGGCTGGCGGATCACCGGCATCGACGGCGACGCGGGGCATAACTTTTGGCCCCTCGTCGATATGACCGAGACGTTCGCGGACGTCGACACGGCGGCCGTGACGCTCAAGGTCAACGAAGCCAACGGCGCGGACGGTTTCGCCCTGCTCCTCCAGAATAATTACGCCGCGGACGAACAGGTCGGCCTCACGTTCGAGATCGACCTGACCAAGCTTGTCGTCGGTGAAGTCGTCACTATCGATCTGCCGCTGCCCTCTCCCCGGCCTGACCTGACCCAGGCCTCGACTTACAAGCTCAAGTACTACGGCAAGAAGCCGATCGATATCGAGGTTTATGAATTTTACCTGCCCGGACCGGACGACGCGTCCGAAGCGGTCGATGAACCTGATTAAGACTCATCTGTTTTCCGCTTCGCTCACGATGCCATCTCCCGATCTTGTCGGCCCCATCTTCTCGAAAGGCTCTCCGATGCCGCCCCTCTCAAAGCCATGTACTCATAAGCGGACGGGTTTTACCTTGATCGAATTATTGGTGGTGATCTCGATCATCGCGTTGCTGGTCGGTCTCTTATTGCCGGCGTTGGCGGCGGCGCGTGAATCGGCGCGTTCCGCGAAATGCAAGAGTAATCTCCGGCAGATCGGGGTTGCAGGTGTTGCTTATTCGTCCGACTACGATTTTCTCTTGGTACCCGCTCAACTCGCTTTCGACATCAGCCCGACCGAACGGGTGCAGGAAGGGTGGATGAGCCTTCTCGCCCTCGACGGATACTTGCCGGTGCCCGAACGTGATCCGACCTTGCCGGCCGACGTACCGACGACCGAGGCCAACGTGTTCTTCTGCCCGAGCGCCCGTATCGATACCGCCTGGTCGACGGGGCCTTACCCGACGACGTCGCAGGAAGAGGACACGCCGCCCTGGCAGATTTTTTCCTTACGGGGTAACGCCAACTGGTATAGCTGGTACGGCATCAACGCGAGCTGGAACACGTTCTTCCCTGAGCCTTATGCGCACACCGCGGTGGTCACGAACGGCGACCCGAAGCTGAAGACCGCCGACGAGTTGCCGCTGCCTTCCAATATCATCATGGCTTACGACGGGCTGTACCATCACGCCAACGGCTTTGATAACCAAAGCACAATCACGCGTGCACGCCACAACGACACCGCGAACGTGCTCGCCGAAGACGGCCACGTCGAATCGTTGGATGAATCCGGTATCCCGCAAAATCAAAACGAATTTTTTAACTCTGCAGCCGCAAGAGCGGCAACGCCCGGTGGGCCGTATTTCAATATTTTTGCTACTCAATAGCGGGTCGGTTTGAGCCTGGCTTTTACGTTTTCCTGTTCTTAGTCAGGCAGATATCAGGCCGCGCGGCTCAATGATCTAAACGCGATGTCGTAATCATTAACTAGAAAGATACTTGGTCATGCATTGTGTTTTAAAGATATCGGCAGCGATCCTGACCTCGGCGATGGTGGCTGTGCCGGTGACTTCTGAAGCATCGCCTCAAGATGTGCCCGGTCACGTCGAAAACCTCCGCCCCGAGCATCGGCAATACGGCGACTGGACGTCTTCGCGCATCGGTGGGGGCGGCTGGATCCAGGGGGTGCGGTACACGTCTGACCCCGACCGGCTGTACGCCTGGACCGACGTCGGCGGCGCGCACCGCTCGGACGACGGCGGGGCGACGTGGCGAAACATCACCTGGACGCTTCCGTACGGGGGTACGACCGAATCCCGCGGGATGCTGTACGTCCGCGAGGTCCTGCCCGACCCCAGCGACCCCGAACGGGTGTTGGCCGCGATCGGCTACCACTGGTCGCCGCGTTTCGGCATCTACGTCACCGACGACGCGGGGGCGAGCTGGCGGCGGACGCTCGTGGCCTGGTACAGCGGCGATTCGGAGACGCGGGAGAACGGCAGCGTGCTGGTGCGCGACCCGTCTGACGACCAGCGGCTGTGGACGGTGGGCCTGACCGACGGCGTGTTCCGCAGCGACGACAACGGCGAGACGTGGGAGCACGTCGGCGGGCCGAGCGTGCAGCCGTCGGACCTGGTGGTGGATCGGGCCGATCCCGACCGCTTGTGGCTGGCGGCGGCGGCGCTGACCAAGGGCGCGACCCACGGTCGGGGCAACCAGCCCGACGGCTCGCTGCGGCTGCCCGCGGGCTTGTGGCGGACCACGGACGGCGGCGCGAACTGGGAAGTGCTGGTCAAGGACCGCGAAGTCCAGCGACTCGCGCAGGACCCCAACGACGCCGATCGGCTGTATGCCGTGTTTGACGACCATACCCGCGTCGAGCGGTCCACCGACGGCGGCCGGACCTGGAGCAGATACGACGACGGCTTGGATACCGGCGAAGTCCCTGGCCCATACCCGCACGCACACCGATACTTCGAGCTGGTGGTCGATCGCGGCCGGGTCTACGCCATTTCCAGCAAGGGCGATATCTACCGTCTCGATGCGCGTTGGAACCGTTGGACCCGCATCGGCCCGCAGACGGTGCACGAACCCGAGGGTTGGTACAACGCGACCCACGACAACCCGACCTACGGCACGACCTGGGTCAACACCATGTCCGCCGTCGCCCGGGTCAGCTTCAGCCCGCACGTCGAGGGCGACATGTGGATGACCGACTGGTTCAGCGCCTACCACAGCACCGACGGGGGGCAGACCTGGACCAATCGCACCGAGGGCCTCGAGGTCACCTACATCGATTCGTTCGAGCAGGACCCGACCGATCCGAACTTCGTGCACATGGGCATGGCCGACAACGGCTACTTCCGTTCGACCGACGCCGGGGTCAGCTTCCGGGGGCGGTCCACCTTCACTCCCATCACTAACAACGTCAAGAGCATCAGCGTCCCGGCGAGCAATCCTCAGCGGGTTTACGCCGTCGGCCCCAACCCGCCCGGCGGCGGCTGGTACGCGGGGTATGTGTTTATCAGCGACGACAAAGGCATCAACTGGCGGGCTTCCGAGATGAAAGGCTTGCCAAAGATCGGCGAGAACAACCACCGCGCCCACACGATCCTGTCGCCCGACGACAAGCCCGACATGGTGTTCCTGACGGTGACGAAAGCGATCGGCCCGGACGCGGGCGGGCTGTACGTCAGCCTCGACGCCGGCGATACCTGGAAGCCGTTCAGCGACGGCCTCCCGGAGGGCGTTGACTTCTACCGCCACGACGCGTGGCGCGGCGGCAAGGAACTCGCCATCTCCAGCAACGGCACGATGCTGACCAACAGCATCGAGAACAAGCGCCTGTTTCGTCGGGCTAAGAACGACACCGCGTGGCAAGAGGTTCCGTTCCCGGCGTCGACGCAGATCAACGACGTGCGTGCCGATACGCACACGCCCGGCCGGTTCTACGCCGCCGCGACGGCCGACGGCTTCTACCGCAGCGACGACGACGGCCAAACGTGGACCCGTTTCGACACGCCCGACGAGGCCCCGGGCATCTTCCAACTTATCGTGGACCGTGTCGTGCCGGATCGGATCGCGGTGGGCACGTCGCACGGTGTGATCCTCAGCCACGACGGCGGGGAGACGTGGGCCACGCTCGACCAGAGCCTGCCGGGCCGGGTCGACTGGAACAAGGGCGCGTTCGCCGGGGACCGTTTGGTGGTGGGCAGCGGCGGCACGGGGTGCTACTGGATCGATGTGCCGTCTCGGGTCGCCGGGGCGATTGGGGGTGAGCGATGAAGGAAGCGTCGCGTGGGTGTGGTGGGTGGCGGGTTGGCCTTGTTGTTGCGGTGCTGTGTGCGTTGTCGGGGCCGGGGGCTGTGGGCGTACCGTCGCCCCCGGCGTTGCCGGTTTTTTTGAGTCCCCAATTGCTTGAGCAAGCGGCCATCGATATGACGCTGGCCCACGAAGCGGTCCCCAGCGGGACCGTGGGGCTCGGTTTCGACTGGGTCGAGCGACCGCGGCTGTCCTACGGGGAGCACGCCCCCGACGGCTGGTCGTCGACCATCGCCTGGGGTCAGATCTACGAGCCCACCACCGGCAACCCCGCGACCAACGTCCGCGTCCAGATCCGCAGCCTCCGGCTGGTCGTGCTCTCCGAATCGACCGAGCAGTGGGTTGTGCTCCAAGACACCTCCGACTTCGGCGGCGCGTTGTTCCGCGAAGACTACGCCGACAACGACAATGTCGCCGCGCCCCAGCGCGACGAAGCGGAGGGGGCGTCGGTCGTTTTGCCCAACGGATCGGGCCGCAATTACCACTTCTGGTCCGCCACCGGCCGCTCCGACTACGACCTCGGCGACGTGGACGAAGTCGTCGCGCTGGTCGACGCCCGGCTGGTTCTCGACGACCCCGCCGGTCCCGACGACCGCGATCAAGCCCGCCTGATGATGAGCGTGGGTGCCGACTACTGGCTCGACAACGACGCGCAGTGGGACAACTGGACCACCAACGGCGACGTGGGCATCGGTCGGTTCGGGTTTATCTCGTCTGAGTGGCGGACCTTCACGATGACCACCCTCACCCCGGGGGAAGCCGCGGCGTTGGTGCCCGAGCCTTCCGCCCTGGCGTGGCTCTTGGCGGGGTTGTTGGCGTGGTCTTCTCGGCCGCGGTGATGCCGCCGACCGGGTTCAACGACTGATACCGACGGGCCGGGACCTGACCTGTTTTTCCCGCTCCACAAATCATGGGTGATCGCGTTTAACGCCTGATTTTCCGTTAAAATCGAGCGATGCGTGAGCGAGCCGTCAAGCTGAAAGACTTATCGGAGGCGGCGAATATCTC
>JBCBSA010000232.1:0-5016 GCA_039819425.1 Planctomycetota bacterium | reverse complement strand
GCCCAGGGCTTGTTTGGCGTCGAGCTTCATCCAGCCCTGGAGCAGGTCGGTGTAGAGGCTGCGGAAATCGACGGTGTGGGCGATGTCGCCCCGGTCGAGGTGCTCGGGTTCGAGGGAGGGATAGGTGCCCAGGAGGCCGGGGTTGATGTGTTCGCCGAAGACGAAGGACGGGCCGGCGGCGCCGTGGTCGGTGCCGGCCGAGGCGTTCTGGGCGACGCGGCGGCCGAATTCGGAGAAGGCGAGGGAGACGACGCGGGAGCGGTCGCCGGAGGCGTCGAGCTCGCGGTAGAACGCGGCCATGGACCGGGCGAACTGCTGCATGAGGCGTTGGTGGTTGTTGGCCTGGTTGGCGTGGGTGTCGAAGCCGCCCATGGCGACGTAGTAGACGCGGGTGGGCAGGTCGGCGCGGATCATCTTGGCGATCATCTTGAGCTGGTTGGCTAGGCCGTTGTTGGGCCAGTCGGCTTTGAGGTCGCCCTGAGTGGCTTTGCGGACGCGGTCGGAGGCGACCTGGGCGTCCATGGCGGTGCGGTTGACGAAGGCCAAGGGGTCCTCATCGCCCGACTCGACGCCCTGGTCGTGGACAGCGTCGTAGGCGGCGGAGACGTCCTGGTGGAGCTGGCGTCCGTTCCAGCGGAAGGTGTAGGGGTTTTGGAAGCTGACGGCCCGGGTGCGCTCGCCGGAGGCGGCGAGTGGGGCTTCGCTCCCGAGGCTGACGAGGTCGAGCCCGGACGGCCGATCGAGTTGGTCGATGGCCTGCCCCAGCCAGCCCTGCCGGGACTCGCCTTCGGCGTCGGCGGTGTGCCAGATGTCCATGGAGGAGAAGTGGGAGCGGTTGGGGTTGGGGTAGCCGACGCCCTGGACGACGCCGGCGAGGCCGTCGTGGATCATGTCGCGGACGGGGGCGAGGCCGGGGTGGAGGCCGATCCGGTCGGAACCCGGGAGAGTGAGGGCGTCTTTGGGCTTGATGCCGAGGGTGGGTCTTGCCTTGTGGTAGGCGTCGATGCCGTAGGGCACGACGGTGTTGAGCCCGTCGTTTCCGCCGGAGAGCTGAACGACGAGGAGGACGCGGTCGTCGGGCACGCCGGGCTTGGAGGAGAGGCGCATGGTGGTGTCGGCGGCGAGGGCGTCGCCGGCACGGAGGAGGAAAGCGGGCACGGTGGTGGCGGCGGAGACGAGGCCCAGCCCGTGACCGAGGAAACGGCGGCGGGTGAAGCCGGCGTCGGAGGGGTCGGGCGTGTCGCAGGACTGGGGGTGGTAGTGGTCACACATGATGAGGGTTCCGCGGGGCAGCGGGGAGGTCTAGCAGAGCTGGTATTCGGGCATGGCGGTGATGAGGCAGAGCAGGGCGATGAGCCCGTCTTTGGAGAGGGCTTTGCCGGGCTCGCGGTCGGCGACGAAGCGGTGGGCGGGGGCGCGGCGGGCGGGGGGGACCTGGGAGCCGACGAGCGTATCGAGGAGGCGGTCGGTGACGGCGACCGGGTCGGTCGGGTCCACGCCGTCACCGAGCGCCGAGCGGTTGCTTGCGGGGTCGTAGCCGTTGTTTTTGGGGCGGAATTTCTTGTTCTGGTGGCGGCCGCTGATGAGGTAGGTGGTGAGGTTCTGACGGACGAAGAGGGTGGAGGTGTTGATCCAGTTGCGGCCGCCGTCCCAGCCGTCGACGGTGGGGGGGGCGAAGAACTCCATGCCCAGGGACCTCATGGCCTGGTCGAGGGCGCGGGCGTCGCGTGGGGGGGTGCCGAGGGTGCGGATCGTGCCGACGAGCAGCTGGGAGGGGTCTTTGATCTTCTTGCCGACGACGGCGGGGTCGTAAAAGTGCTGACTCTTGAAGAGGGTGGTGAGGACGGGCCGGAGCTGGTAGCCGCGGCGGCGGAGGCGGGCGGCGAGGTTGTCGATGACGTGGCGGCGTTCGCGGGGCACGTCGTCGTAGACGTCGCCGACGTCGGCGACGAAGTGGTCGTAGAGCTTGAGGGCGATGAACTTGGAGCAGGCCTTCTCGGCGAGGAGGCGTTCGACGAACAGGTCGCCGTCGTAGGCCGCGGTCCGGCCGAGGATGGTCTTGGGCCCGGGGTCGTGCTGGTTTTCGCGGAAGACGAAGTCGTGGTCGTCGAGGTGGTAGCCGGTGAGGGCGCGGGCGCCTTCCTTGATGTCGCGTTCGGTGTAGTTGCCCACGCCGAGGGTGAACAGCTCCATCAGCTCGCGGGCGAGGTTTTCGTTGGGTCTGCGTTTGTTGTTGCGGTTGTTGTTGAGGTACTTGAGCATCGCCGGGTCGCGGACGACGCCGCGGGCGAGGTCGGCGAAACTGCCGTTGGCGTTCTCGCGGAAGAGGCGGTGCTGCCGGTACATCAGGTAGGTGTCCTGGACCTGACGGTGGCTGGAGGCGAAGTGGCCGTGCCAGAGCAGGGTCAGGCGGTCCTCGGCGGGTCGGTCGGTGCGGACCATGCGCTCGAACCACCACCGCTTGAGATCGCCGAGCATCCGGCGGTCCTTGGAGCGGGCGGCCATGCGGTCGCGGCGTTGCTGGTCGAGGACGGCCTGCTCGCCGTTGCGGCGGGCTTCGCGGGCGGCCCGGCGTTCTTCGTCGGTGGCGTTGCGGATGACGTCGGGGTCGAGATCGGGGTCGGGCAGGTCGGCGGTGGCGTGGGCCTGGTAGTCGACGAGCTCGTCGACGGCGGCGTCGAGGCCGAGGCCGGCCAGGCGTTGGACCTCGGCCCAGCCCCCGCCGTAGCCGACGCGCCACAGCAGGTGGCGGGCGGCGGCGGCGTCGAAGCGGTCGTCACGGATCGGCGACAGCGAGGTGTTCATGGCCATGTCGGTCCCAACGCCCCCGAGCGGAGGTTATTGCGAGTCCCCAACGTTTCCCCCGTCGGTCTACGTCGGCCGTGCCCCCGGCGTAACGGCCACGATACTTTTTCGGGCCGACACGCCGCGGCCACGACCGCGTCAGCTAGCATTCTACCGGCCGCTTCCCGTGCTCCAAGACCCGCCCCGTGGTCACGGCCGATCGATTCCCGCCCCCGGGATCGCCCCCGCCCCCGGAATAGTCCCGGCCCCCGCTTCCGGCCCCTCCCCGAGAACCCCGCCCGGCCCGTGCGTGTCCGCCGACGCGGGGGCCGAGCCCATCTCCAGCGGCAGCCGGATGCGGAACGTCGTGCCCTGGCCGCGGACCGATTCGACGTCGATCGTGCCGCCGTGCTCGTCGACCACTTTCTTGGTCACCACCAGTCCCAGCCCCGTGCCCCGCAGCCCCTTGGTCGAGTGGAACGGCTCGAAGAGGTGGCGTTTGGTCGACGGGCTCATCCCTTCGCCGTTGTCGCTTACCGACAACACGACCCGCCCGGCGTCGGCGTCGAACTCGCACCGCAGCGTGACCGCCCCCGACTCGGGCTCGACCGCGTCCAGCGCGTTGGACAACAGGTTCAGCACCGCCTGGTGGATCGCCCCGCCGTCGACCGGCACCGGGGGCATGTCCGGCGCGAAGTCGCTGATCAACACCACCTTCTTGGTCTCGTACTGCTTGCTCACCAGCGCCACGACCTCCTCGAGCAGCGGGGCGAGGTTGGCCATCTCGATCTCGGGCTGACGCTGCTTCGAGAACGCCAGCATGTTCATCGTTAGCTCGTAGATCCGCTCGAGGTTGCGCGAGACGATCTCCCAGCCCGACCCGACGACGCCCATGTTCTGCTTGCGCAGGCCCAGCTCGACCACGTCGGCCCCGCCGCGCATGCCCTGGAGGATGTTCTTGATCGAGTGGCTCAGCGACGCGACCGTCTGGCCGACGCCGGCGAGGCGCTCGCTTCGCAGCCGGTGCTCGACGAGGCGGAGGTTCGCCAGGGCCAGCCCCGTCTGCACGCCGATGGCGGTCAGCAGCGTGAGCTGGTCTTCGGTGTAGGTGTAGTTGGCGATCTTCGAGTCGACCTGGATCACGCCGTAGAACCGGTCCTTGTAGCGGATCGGCACGCACATGGCCGAGCGGATCCCGTAGCCCTGGACCGAGTCACCCGAGGCGAACCGGCTGTCGTTCATCGCGTTGCTCGACAGCACGCCGACCTGCTTGTTCATCACGTACTGCACGATGGTCCGGCTGACGGTGATGGGCTTGCCCTTTTCGCGCAGCTCGGGCAGGAGGTTGCGCCCGCCGTCGTGGCGCTTGCGGACCGCGACGGGCTCGGGCTCGTCGCCGACGGTCTCGGTCACCAGCATGAACCCCCGGTCGGCGTCGAAGTAGTCGAAGACGACTTCCATGACGCGGTCGTAGAGCTCCTGCTTGTCGGTGATCGTGCCGATGAGGTTGACCAGCTCGTAGATGACCTGGAGCTGGAACTCGGCCGACTGCTGCGGGTCGGGCGAGCTCATGATCATCGAGTCGTCGTTGCTGGCGACGGTGCGCTCGACGTGCGTGTCGATCTCCGCCCGGCCGGCCAGGCGCACGCCGGTCGACTTGAGTTTCCGCTGCGCGTCGTCTTCGCCGAAGACCAGGAGCGTCGTGCCCGCGCGCACCTGGTCGCCGGGGTGCAGCGTGCGGGTGTCGGTGACGCGCACGCCGTTGACGAACGTGCCGTTGGACGACCCCAGGTCGCGCAGCACCCACCGCCCGCCGTCGGGGGTCATCTCGGCGTGGCGGCGCGAGATCGTCTGGTCCTTGAGCGGCAGCGACTCGGACGACCGGCCGATCTGCTGCGGCTCGTGGTCGGGCAACTCGAACCGACGCCCCTTGTCCGGGCCCTGGATGACGGTGAGAACCAGCATCCCCCCATCATAAAGCCGCGGCCGCGGGCCGTGCCTTGCTTGATCGGTCAGCCGTTTTCGGGACCCAACCGTTCCTTCCACGCCGCGAGCTGCGCCTCGAACCCGCTGACCCCCGCGTTGCCCGCCGTCTGGTAACGCTTCACCACGTTCTCCGGACCCAGCCAGTCGTAGACGTCCTCCACCACCGCGTCGCACTCGGCCCGCATCTCGTCGAGCGTCAGCTTCCGCAGCTCGTGGCGGTCCAGCTCGGTGGCCTTACGCACCAGC
>JBCBSA010000231.1:0-5044 GCA_039819425.1 Planctomycetota bacterium | reverse complement strand
CGCGGTCGTCCTGGCCGGCGCGTCGACCGTCAGCGTGCCGCTGGGCAACGACGATACGTTTCTCGAACGCGTCGACCTGGTGCTCGACTCGATGCAGCCTCAGCCCAAGCTGCTGATCCTCTGCTACCCGCACAACCCCACGGCCATGACCGTCGACGACGACTTCTTCCCCAAGGTCGTCGAGCACTGCCGCAAGCACCAGGTCATGGTCATCAATGACTTCGCCTACGGCGAGACCTGCTTCGACGGCTACAAAGCCCCGTCCCTGCTCCAGGCCGAGGGCGCCAAGGAGTTCGGCGTCGAGTTCACCACGCTGAGCAAGCCCTACAACATGGCCGGCTGGCGCATCGGCTTCTGCTGCGGCAACGCGAAGATGATCGAAGGCCTCGCCACGGTGAAGGGCTACTACGACTACGGCATCTTCCAGGCCGTGCAGATCGCCGCGATCATCGCGATGCGCGAAGGCGACCAACACATCGAGGCCCAGAACCTCAAGTACGCCGCCCGCCGCGACATCCTCGTCCGCGAGCTGCGCAAGCTCGGCTGGGAGGTCGACTCGCCCCAGGCCTCGATGTTCCTCTGGGCCAAGGTGAGCCCCTCGCACCTCGAGCCCTACGGCGGCAGCACCGACGAGTTCTGCGTCGCCATGGTCGAGCACGCCGAGGTCGCGATGACCCCCGGCGCTGCGTTTGGCCCCCGCGGCGAAGGCTACGTCCGTTTGGCGTTGGTCGAGAACGAGCAGCGCATCCGTCAGGCGATGCGGAACCTCAACCGCGTGCTCAACAAGCCCGCCGCGGCGGTGGGGTAACGCCGAGTCTCTTGTTTTTGCGGTTCTTGCTGCGAATCTCTGGGATCAGTTTGAGTCGAGGGGCCGCCGGTTATTTTCGAGCCAGGCGGTGCGTTGCGGTGATCTCGTGCAGAAGACGTTGGTGAAGGGCCGACTCGCGTGGCCCGCCCGACAGAGGTCGTAGAAGCCGAGTAGGTCTTCGGCGTCGGTTCGGCCGACCGACCGCCGTTCCTCGTCGATGTCGAAAGCGTGGAGCCCGAGTGTGTCGGCGAGCCCGGCCAGTTTCTCGGCCGCGCTGCGGTCCAGTGCATGCGGCCAGAACTCAAAAACGACCGAACACTCCGGGCCGAGGCGATCCATCGCGGCGATGGCTTCCGGGTTGCCCAACACTTGTGGCTCGGCACCCTGGATGTCGATCTTGATGAAATCGATCTCGGGTCTGCGTGCCAGCAGGCGGGCGAGCGTGGTCGTTGCGACACGCCGAGACCGCCGATGTCGGTTGGGCTGAGGGGTGGTCTGGTGATCGCCGAAGTTGTCGGGGCTGAGATGGAGGTCGGTGTGGCCGTCTCGATCGCTGGCCGCGGCGGGGACCACGTCGACGCCCACCCGCCCGGATGCCGGCCGAACGTTCCGTCGGAGCAGCCTCAGGTTGAGCTTTTCCGGCTCGACCGCCACGCAGGTCATGCCGGCCGGACCGAGGTTCTGGGCCAATACCGTGTAATAGCCGAGGTTGGCACCGATATCCAGGAAGCCGGTCGAGCCGCGGATGAGTTTGCAGAACACCCGGGTTTCCAGCGGCTCCATCTGCCCCGTTGCCAGCAGGCACTCGGAGACGTAGCGGTCTCGAGGGCCGTGGACCCAGAACGCGGTGTCGGCCAAGCCGGGCGGCTTGAGGACCGCTCGGCGACGCCCGGCGAGTCGATCCGGGAGTCGATCCGGGAGTCGGAGTCTCGGCCTTGGCATCGGCCAAGTTTACGGGTTCCACGGTCCGGGAAGAGTTCCGAGCGCCGTCGCCCGGGGGAACTACCGTGAGTACGGCTCGGTTCAGCCCGCGTCACGTAGCTGAGACTGGGCACGCTCCAGGAACGACCGGGCCTCCGTAGAAGCCGTCGATCGCGACTCGGCGGCCTTGAGCGATTGGCGGACGAGGGCGAGGCGGTGCTCGAGCCGATCGTTCTCGCGGTCGAGGACTTGGAGGTCGGCGAGGATTTCGGCGGCGGAGCGCGGCGGAGTGACCATTGGGGTAGTTATCGGCCGGCGGCGGGGGCGGCTTGAGCGGGGCGGGGTATGCTGCGGGGATGACGGTGCGACTGGAAGAAGTACTCAAGGGGCTGCGGGCGGTGGCACCCGAGCGGTTGGCGGAGCCTTGGGACAAGGTGGGGCTGTGTGTTGGCGATCCCGCGCAGGAGGTGTCGCGGGGGTTACTTTGCATCGACCTGACCGAAGCGGTCGTGGCGGAGGCGGTCGGGAAGCGGTGTGAGTTGGTGGTGGCGTATCACCCGCCGATCTTCAAGCCGCTGGAGCGGGTGACGGCCGAGGGGCCGTGGACGCAGCGGCGGGTCTTCGCCGCCATGCAAGCCGGCTTGGCGGTCTACTCGCCGCACACCGCCCTCGACGCGGTGCGCGGGGGGACCAACGATTGGCTGTGTGACGGCCTGGGCGCGGCGACGCTGCGCGGATCGATCGAAACCGAAACGCACCGACGCCACGAGCAAAAGGTCGTAACGTTTGTCCCCCGTGCCGACGCGGACCGGGTGCGGCAGGCGATGAGCGACGCGGGCGGCGGGGGCATCGGCAACTACTCGTCGTGTTCTTTCAACGCCGACGGGGTCGGCACGTTCTACCCCGAAGAGGGAGCGAAACCGGCCGTCGGCGAACTCTACAAGTTGGAGCGGGTCGAGGAAACGCGGATCGAAATGATCTGCTACCCCAGCGTCACCGGCGCGGTGTTGCGGGCGATCCGCGAAGCCCATCCTTACGAAGAGCCGGCGATCGACGTGTTCGACCTGGCCGACAGCCACCCGCCCGAAGACGAGGAGCAAGCCGCGGGCCGGGTGGTCTTTCTCAAGCGACCGATCACGCCGGCGACGCTGGCTACGCGGGTCAAGAAGCGGTTGGGGCTTAAGCACGTCAAACTCGCCGCCCCCGAGCCCTATGTCGGCAACGATCCCGGTCTGTATCCCGGCAAGCTGACGTCCGTCGCGGTCTGCGTCGGCTCGGGCGGCAGCCTCTTCGAGAAATACGGCGGGGCCGACGCCTACGTCACCGGCGAGATGCAGTACCACCAGGTGCTCGACTTCGTACAGCGAGGCAAGGTGGTCGTGCTGGCGGGCCACACGGACACGGAGCGGCCCTACCTTCCGGTCTACCGCGACCGCCTTCGCGAGACCGATGCGGGGAGCGTCGACTGGCATGTCAGCGAAGCCGACCGGGCCCCGCTGGCGTTGCGATGATCGCCGGTTTGGCTACAATGGGTGGCTCGAATCGGCCGAGGCTGCGTGGCCCCGACCCGACTTCTAACCCCCGTCGGCCCGGCCGCGACGAGCCGGGCCTGCCACCCACGACGGAGCCCCCCGTGAGCCAGTTCCAAGCCTTTGGCACCAACCCGCCCGCCCAAGTCGTTTTCAAGTCCAGCAACGGCAAGTTCTTTGTCGACTACAAGAACTCCGAAGACCTCCGCCGTTACATGACCCCCAACGGCAAGATCCAGGGCCGCAAAAAGTCGAGCCTGACCGCCCGCGAACAGCGGCTGGTCGCCCAGGCGATCAAGCGGGCCCGCTATATGGGCCTCCTGCCGTTCACCTCGGCGACGCTGTGACCACCCCCGGGCGGCGCTACATCAGCTCGGGGTCAACCTTCGAGGAGCAGATAGGCTACTCGCGGGCGGTGGTCGATGGTGAGTGGGTTTTCGTGGCCGGGACCACCGGATTCGATTACCGAACGAAGGCTCCGCCCGAGAGTGTCGTCGATCAGCTTGAAGTCTGTTTGCGGAATATCGCCGAGGCTCTGGATGAAGCGGGAGCGTCGCCGGCCGACGTGGTGCGTGTCCGGTACATCCTGCCCGACGCCCGCGACTTCGAGCCGTGCTGGCCCCAGCTCAAAGCGTTTTTCGGCGACAACCGCCCGGCGGCCACAATGATGGTGGCGGGGCTCATTGACCCACGGATAAAAATCGAGGTCGAGGTCACGGCCCGACGCTGACTCCGTCCGCAAGCACCGGCTCGATGCCGTCGGCCGCGAGGACAGCTAAATATTGCAGACGCGGCGTGAAGAACCAGCGGTAGGGGGGTGGGTAGAGCTGCAGCCGGGTCCGTTCCGATGAGACGCCGAGGCCGGCTTGTGCGAACCGCTCGTGCCAGCCGTCGAGGGTGGGGTATTCGTAGCGGCAGGGGATGCCGTACTGACGGTTCGCGGCCCAGTCCATGAGGCAGACGCGGCGGTAGGGCAGCGACCAGAACGGCCCGTCGGGCTTGTGGTCCTTGACGATCACGAGTCGGCGGGTGACGCGGCGGCACTCGGCGAGGACGGCCACCGGATTGGGGTCGTGGTGGAGGACGTCGGCGACGAGCACGGCGTCGAACGCGCCGTCCGGGAACGGCAGGGTTCGTCCGTCGTAGGCGGTGACTTCGACGGCGGCGTCGGGCCGGACGTTCGTCTCGACGCCGTGGACGGTCACATCGGGGCGGTGCTCGGCCAGGGCGGCGGCGAGCAGGCCGCTGCCGCAGCCCACGTCGAGCAGCCGGTCGCCGGGGCGGAGGTGCTTGGCGATCATTGGCACCAGCCCCCGCAGCCGGGAGCGGTACACCGGCGCGTGCATCGATTTCATCAGTCGGTCGAGCGGGCTCACGCCGAACCATAACAAACACCACCGCACACGGCGACGCGTGGCACCGATCCCTCACCACTCCCGGGGCGAGCCTACAATCGGCCCCTATGGCCCTGACCGAGATCTCCATCCGCGGCGCCCGCGAGCACAACCTCAAGGGCGTCAACCTCGACATCCCCCGCGATCAACTCGTGGTCATCACCGGCCTCTCGGGCAGCGGCAAATCCACCCTCGCCTTCGACACGATCTACGCCGAGGGGCAACGCAAGTACATGGAGTCGCTGTCGGCCTACGCCCGTCAGTTCCTCGACCAGCTCCAGAAACCCGACGTCGAATCGATCGAGGGCCTGCCGCCCACCATCGCTATCGAGCAGCGCGGCAGCAGCCACAACCCCCGTTCGACCGTGGCCACCACGACCGAGATCTACGAC
>JBCBSA010000230.1:0-5048 GCA_039819425.1 Planctomycetota bacterium | reverse complement strand
CGCCGCCCCTCCGCTCGGCCGGGGGGCCTTCCCGGGGGGGGCGATCCGGGGCTTCGCTGCGCTCAGCCCTCGGCTTAGTGGGTGCGGGGGCTACTTTTTTTTTTCGGCGGCGGGCGCGGTGCCGTTGAGGACAGCGGCGACGTCGGCCATCTTTTCGGACAACGCCAACCGCACGACGGTCGCGTCGAGCAGGGCCCGGGGGTTGCTGCTCGACTTGCCGAAGCGCTGGAGGTTCTCGCAAAGGGCGATCATGTGGACCAACCCCGCGGCGTCGAACCGGGCGGCTTGTTTGACGGCGGCGGGCTTAGCGTCGTCGGACAGTTCCACGAGGTCGCTGTCCGGGCCGCAGGCGGCGATGAGCATGAGCTGACGCAGCCGCTCGATGACGACCTCGACGAGTTGGTCCTGCGCCACGCCGCGGTTGAGCAGGTCGGCGGCGGCGGTCAGCGACGCCTTGACGTCGCCGTCGGCCAGGGCGTCGACCAAGCCAGCAATCAACTCGTGGTCGGGCAGGCCGAGCATGTCCTGCAGCGCTTTGGCGGTGAGCGGGGATTGGCCGGTGGCCAGGAGGCGGTCCATCAGGGACAGCGCGTCGCGCATCGAGCCGTTGCCGAGGCGGGCGACCTGCCAGGCGACCTCGGACTCGGCTTCGACGCCTTCGCGCTTGAGGACCTCGCCGAGGTGGTCGGCGATCTTGGCGGTGGCGATGTTGCGGAAGTCGAAGCGTTGGCAGCGCGACTGGATCGTGGCCGGGACCTTGTGCGGCTCGGTGGTGCAGAGGATGAATTTCACGTGCGGCGGCGGCTCCTCCATGGTCTTCAGGAGCGCGTTGAACGCGGCGCCCGAGAGCATGTGGACCTCGTCGATGATGTAGACCTTGTGCCGGGCGTTGGCGGTGGGCGAGAGGCCGGCGTTGGCGATGAGCTGGCGGGCCTGGTCGACGGAGTTGTTGGAGGCCCCGTCGATCTCGACGACGTTGAGGTCGTTGCCGGCCATGATCGCCTCGGCCATCCGCTCCTGAACGTCTTGTTCCGGGTACTCGTAAGCCTCCCCTTTCGCCGCGGAAACTTCCGGGGGGGGGGCGTCGTCGACGGTGGCGGGGGCGTTGAGGGCGCGGGCGAAGATGCGGGCCATCGAGGTCTTGCCGACGCCGCGGGTGCCGCAGAAGAGGTAGGCGTGGGCGACGCGGTCGGTGGCGATCGCGTTGATGAGCGTCGCGGCGATCGGCTCCTGGCCCACGACCGAGCCGAAGGACTGCGAGCGGTAGCGGCGGGCGAGGACGGTGTAGGCCATGGCTGTGTAGTTGCTAGCAGCTAGAGCTTAGAGCCTAGCAAGACGCAAGCGCCGGCCCTGCGACCCACACGAACGTGAGTCTTGCTAACAGCTAGGCTCTAACCGCTAGCAGCTACCCGCCCCGTGGACAGACGGCCAGGACACCGACGGCACCGGGCGGACGACGCTTAGGGCTGCTCCGGTCAAGGCCTGACCCGGTTCGCGAGCCCTCCCGTGCATCGGGCCCGGCCGCCTGTCCACGGGGCGGATCGGCCGAACCGCGGACCATACCCCCGCCCCGGCAGGCGGGCAAGCCCGCTCGCCCCCCGAACCCCCGGATACCCTCCGGATACCCTCCGGACGCCCCCCGGACGCCCCCGCACCGGCCCGGGCTCGCCTTGGTGGGCGGCGTGACCCTGCGTATGATGCGTCTATCCATTCCCCCGGGGCCTCTCCCCCAACCCGAAAGCCAGCCATGGTCCTGTTTATCCTCCGCGGCGCGTTCCTGGTGCTCGTGGCCGCGGTCATCTCACTCTTCGTCGGCTCGGAGTTTCAGCAGCAGGCCCGCTTCGGGTTCGGCACGATCGCCTCGATCATCATCCTCACCGTCGCGCTGGCGTCCGTGGTCATCGCGCTCGACGTCTCGACCCAGCACAAAAAGTTGTCGTCCGTTTCGGGCGTCTTCCTCGGGCTCGTCGGCGGGCTGGTCGCGGCGTATGCGTTGTCGTTCGTGGTCGATCTGGTGGGGGTCTACATCACGCCGGACGAGGAGACCGACGCCCAGCGGGCCGAGGCGATCCGCAACCTGCTGCGGGGGATCAAGGTCATCATCGGGCTGGTCACCTGCTACGTGGCGATCTCGCTGGTGCTGCAGACCAAGGACGACTTCCGGTTCGTGATCCCCTACGTCGAGTTCGCCAAGGAGGTCCGCGGCAACCGCCCGACGCTGCTGGACACGTCGGTGATCGTGGACGGGCGGATCCTGGAGATCATCGAGACGCGGGTGATGCAGGGCTCGCTGGTCGTGCCGAAGTTCGTTTTGGACGAGTTGCAACTCATCGCCGACTCGGGCGACAAGATCAAGCGGGCCCGCGGTCGGCGGGGCCTGGACATCCTCCAGAAGCTGCAGGCGTCGACGCTGATCGAGGTGCGGATCGAGGAGCAGGAGGCCGAGGGCGCCAACGTCGACCAGAAGCTGATCTCGCTGGGCCAGTCGATGCGGGCCCGGGTGATGACCAACGACTTCAACCTCAACAAGATCGCGACGCTGCGGGGCGTGGACGTGATCAACATGAACGACCTGGCCAAGGCGCTTCGGCCGGTGGTGCTGCCGGGCGAGCACATGCACGTCAAGCTCGTCAAGCCCGGCGAGTCGGGGACCCAAGGCGTCGGCTACCTCGACGACGGGACGATGGTGGTCGTCGAGGGCGGGCGGTCGCACCTGGGCCACCACGTCGACCTGATCGTGACCTCGACGCTGCAGACCTCGGCGGGCCGGATGATCTTCGGCAAGTTCGCCCACGAGGACGACGACCCCGCGGGGGGGGAGGATGCATCCGGGGACGCTTCCGGGGGCACTTCCGGGGGCGAGGCGTCCAAAGGCGATGAACCTGGCGACACGGCCCAACCCGAGCCGTCTTCCCCCGCCTCGCGCCCCTCCCGTTCCGCCGAGCGCGCGGGTTCTTCCTCACGGCGTAACCCGCGGCGTGGCTGATCGGCCGGTTCGCCGGCGCCGGGGTCTGTATCAAGACGGTTCGGTCTGTAACGGTTGCGCCGCCCGTGCCGGTGTTTGTGGCTGATCGATCGGTCGAACCGGGAATATTTGCGACCGCCGCTGGCCGCGACGCGGGGCGGTGGTAGCTTTCGGTCAACCAAGGGGGTGGAGCCCCCGGCAAGCACGACCGCCGGGCCCCACTCAAAACCGATCGCCGAATCAGCGCCCCGCGGGGGCGTGGGCGGTCCCTCGCACTCTCGGGCGTCGTTGGCGTCCACCCATTCATAAGGATCCCTTCATGTTCAAGCAGATGTTCCCCACGTTCGCTCTCTCCGCCGCCGCGGCCGTCGCGTTCGTCGCCGCCCCGGCCCACGCCGGCTCGGTCTACGGCCTGCACGGCAACGGCGGACTCAAAAAGTCGCACATCCTGAACTACAGCGACGTCGATATCACCGCCACCGCCAGCGCCTGGGACCCCAAGAAGGACGTCGTCCACGGCGCCCACGTCGGCCAGTACCGCCACGGCCTGGGCGTCACCAACAGCGTCTACTACAAAAACACCTGGTGGGGCGGCAAACAGCTCAAGACCAACGACGGCAGCCACACCGTCGACGGCAAGGGCTACGACGACACCGTCTGGCTGAGCTTCTCCAAGGACTTCAAGCTCCACGGCGCCACCTTCACCTACGTCGGCAGCAAGCACGAAGACGTCAAGGTCGTCAACGAGTACGGCCAGACCCTCGGCCGCTACGACCTCTCCGAGATCGCCAGCAACGGCGTCGCCCACCTCAACCTCCACGGCCTGGGCTTCAAGGGCGACAAGATCGGCTTCACCGCCTACGGCGACAAGGACTCGTGGAAGCTCAAGTCCGTCAAGGGCCACGCCGTCCCCACCCCCTCCGCCGCCGCCGCCGGCCTGCTGGGCCTCGCCGCCCTCGTCGCCCGCCGCCGCCGCGAGACCGCCGACCAGGCCTGAGTACCTCGTCTATCCCGACAACCGAATAGCCCCGAAGCCCACGGACCCGAGTCCGTGGGTTTTTTTGCCGTCAGACAGACGCCGCCGCCCACCTCCTCGTCTTGACATCCGTGCCCTTATCCATACAGTTAATGATTCGCCGATGGGCAATTGGGCCCCTCGGCCGCTTGAGGTTGAACGGATGCAAGACGCAACCGCAAACCACGGCCCGGAGCGGCGCACCCGGTGATGGGCGGCTCGACCCCCCATCCCCGACCCGCCGCCACCGCACGCCCCCCCGCCCCCCCGCCGGCCCCCGCCGGCGCTCTCCCGGAGGACGTGCCCATGCCGTAACCCCCCCGGAAGCCCCGGAAGTCCCCCGACTCCGGCGACCCGCTCCCGAGGAACACGGGTTTCAACCTCAAGCCACGCGTGCCCCCCGCACGCCGTGGCTTATTTATTGACCGCGACCGTCCCGACAACTCGACAAAAAATTAGGACAGCAAATCATGAACGGCACCGAAATGCTCCGCCTCATCGACTCCATCTCCCGCGACCGCAACGTGGAGAAAGAGACCCTGATCGAAGACCTCGAACAGGCCATGGTGTCCGCCGCCCGCAAGCACTTCAACGCCGTCGACACCGAAGACTTCACCTGCGAAATCGACCGCCAGAACGGCGAGATCAACGTCTGGCGCGGCGACGACCCCATCGAACTCGAAGAGCTCGGCCGCATCCCCGCCCAGACCGCCAAGCAGGTCATGATCCAGCGCTTCCGCGAAGACGAACGCGCCAGCATCTACAACGAGTTCATCGACCGCGTCGGCGAACTCGTCACCGGCATGGCCCAGCGCTACGAGGGCGGCGCCCTCGTCGTCCAGATCGGCCGCGCCGAAGGCTTCATGCCCCGCAGCGAACAAATCCCGGGCGAACAGCACCAGCCCGGCGAACGCGTCCGCTGCCTCATCCTCGACGTCCGCGACGCGGGCAACCAGGTCAAGATCGTCCTCAGCCGCGCCGACCCGAAACTGATCCAACGGCTGTTCGAGGTCGAAGTCCCCGAAGTCGCCGAGCGCATCATCGAGATCCGCGCCATGGCCCGCGAGC
>JBCBSA010000229.1:0-5059 GCA_039819425.1 Planctomycetota bacterium | reverse complement strand
CGAGTTTGCTCTGACGGAAGCGGAAGCCCGCACGGGCCATCCGCATCGGCTCGACGCGTTGGCTGACGAGCAAGGCCTCATCGGGCATCTCGCCGTACACCGCCCGCATGGCGAAACGCGGCGCGGGCAACACCGCCGGCCGCTGCAGCACACTCGCCAGCGTCCGAGTGAACCGACGATTCGTCACCGGGTCGGGCGCGACCAGGTTCACCGCTCCGCTCAGCGATTCGTCGAACAGGCAGCGATACATCGCCCGGACGTGGTCGTCGATCGTGATCCAACTCATGTGCTGGTCGCCCGAGCCCAGACGACCGCCGAGCCCGAGCTTGAACGGCGTGAGCATCTTCGCCAGCGCCCCGCCCCTGGGCGTGAGCACGATGCCGGTGCGCAGGTGCACGACCCGCACGCCTACGTCTTCCGCCGGGCGGGTCGCCGCCTCCCAGCCCCGGGCGACCTCGGCGAGGAAGCCCTCACCATTGGGGCTGTCTTCGGTGAGGATGCTGTCGGCCCGGTCGCCGTAGTAGCCCACGGCCGACCCGCTGAGGATCACACGCGGCCGACGGTCGGCCGGCATCCGCCCGATCGCTTCGCACAACAGCCGCGTCCGATCGACCCGGCTGCGTCGGATGCGGCTGCGGGCGTCGGCGTCCCACTTCTGCACGATCGGCTCGCCCGCCAGGTGAACCACCGCGTCGGCGCCGTCCACCGCGTCGTAGTCGAACGTCAGCGCGTCCCGCCTCGCTACACCGCGGACGGTGTGCCCGCCCGTCGATAACCAGGCCGACAGCGCCCGCCCGATCGTGCCCGACGCTCCGGTGACCGCCACCGTCAGCTTGCGGTCGCCCGCGATCTCCAAGTGGTCGGTCATGTCGGCGACCAGCGTGGCGTGGCGGTGATCGAACATCCGCTCGATCTGCCGCCGCATGAAGTACCGGTACGCGATCACGCCCAGCGGCCCCATCGGCAGCTTGAACTCGATGGCGTCGCGCATCACGCAGCGGTCGGGCCGGCCGAGCCGGTCGGGCTCGACGCGGTGGGTGTGGACCCACCGGGGGAACGGACCCTCGATCTGCCGATCCTTGAACTGCACGCCGTCGATGTAGTCCTCGTGCTGCGCCACCCACCGTCGCGGCCACGGGGCGACGACCTTCAGGATCACCCGCTGCCCGTCCTGGATCCCGCCGTACTCGATGACCTGGGTCGGGTCCCACGGCGGGGTCAGCCGCTCGAACGCTCCGGCCCGCGTGTGCCAGTCGAACGTCCGCCGCTGGGGCGCTGGAATAGGCGTCTCTTTCTCGAACGACCGCTCAAACATCGCCGCATAGTACGGCCAACCGCCGGTCGGTCCACCCCGCGTATACTCGCGCTGATGTCTCCGACCGCGACGCCCATCGATTTCCTGCCCGCCACCGCGGCGTCGCGTCGGCTCGAACCCGAGATCATGGACGACCCGTCGCTGGACCCGGCGCTCCACACCGCGGCGCTGCGTGGCCTGGGCCGGATCAACCGGCTGTCCGGCTCGGCGGCGATGCTGTGGCCGGCGCTGGAGTCGGCCTACCGATCGCACGTCGAGCGGCGTGGCACCGATCGGACTTTTCGGGTGCTGGACCTGGCGTGCGGCGGCGGCGACGTGACCACGGCGCTCGCCGGGCGCGCCGCCCGATGCGGGATGAACCTGCGCATCACTGGGGCGGACGTCAGCCCGGTCGCCCTCGGTTTCGCCCGGCGTCACGCCGAGACGGCCGGAGTCGAACTCGACTTTCGCCAACTCGACGTGCTGTCCGGCCCGCTGCCCCCGGGACCAGCGGAGGACGGCCGTTACGACGTCGCGATGAACAGCCTGTTTATGCACCACCTCACGACGGACCAGGCGATCGACGTCTTCGCCAAGATGCGGGGCGCGGCGGGCACCGTGCTGATCAACGACCTGCGAAGAAGCAAACTCGCTTACGCGTTCACCGTGCTGGGCACACGGCTCATCACGCGGAGCCGGGTCGTGCACGTCGACGGGCCGTTGTCAGTGCGGTCGGCGTGGACGCGGGATGAACTGCTGGCGCTGGCCGAGCGGGCGGGCCTGCGCGGGGCGACGGTGGAGCGGCGGTTCCCGTGGCGGATGCTGCTGCGTTGGTCGGCGGGCGGTGACGCATGAGCGGGTCGGCGGTGAAGGAATCCTGGGACGCCGTGGTCGCCGGCGCGGGGCCGGCCGGGGCGTTGGCGGCACGCGGGCTGTCGCAGCGAGGCCGGCGTGTGCTGTTGGTCGATCGGCAGCGCTTCCCACGGCCCAAGGTCTGTGGCTGCTGCCTGAACCGTTACGCGTTGTCGAGCCTCGACGCCGCGGGGCTGGGCGGCCTCGCCGAACGCCTGGGCGCACGGCCGCTTGGTCGGCTGACGATGATCGCGGGAGGTCGTTCGGCATCGATCGAGCTGCCCCGCGGGGTCTCGCTATCGCGAGAAGCACTCGACACCTCGCTGACCGACGCGGCGATCGAGGCGGGGTGTACGTTCCGTGACGGCGTGTCGGCCAAAGTGCGCCGCCTCGGCACCGACGCCGAGGACGGGCATGAACTCTTGCTCGGGCGCGAAGTCATTGCCCGGACCAAGGTGTTGGTGGTCGCCGACGGACTCGGGGGATCAGCCCTGTCGGACGTGCCGGGCTTCGGGGTCGTCAGCAAGCCGGCCTCGCGGATCGGGTTCGGCGGCCAGGCCTCCACGCGGAGGTCTGGCGTGGCGATCCCCGACGGCACGATCGCGATGGCCTGCGGTAGGCGCGGCTACCTCGGCGCGGTGCGGCTGGAGGACGGCCGGCTCGACTTCGCCGCGGCGGTCGATGCGGCGGCGGTGCGTGAGGCGGGCGGCCCGGCCGGGGCGGCGGCCCGCGTCCTGGAAGAAGCGGGGATCGACCCGGGCAACTGGCCGCTGGATGGCGTCGGGCGTTGGCGGGTTTCGCCGACCCTGACGCGAACCCGGTCCCGTTTGGCCGGCCCGGGGTTGTTCGTGGTGGGCGACGCGGCGGGGTACGTCGAGCCGTTCACCGGCGAGGGGATGGCGTGGGCGATCGCCGGCGGGGTCGCCGTCGCCGCGGTCGCCGATCGAGCGGTCGACGGCTGGTTGCCTGAGCAAGAGGTGGCCTGGGAACACGCCTTCCGGGGGCGGGTCCGCCGGCGTCAGGCGGGCTGCCGGTGGGTCGCGGCGACGCTGCGTCGGCCGCGTCTGACCCGCAGCGTGGTGCGGGTGTTGTCGGTTGCCCCCCGGCTGGCCGCGCCGCTGGTCGGACGGATCACCCGTCCCGCCCGAGGCGGCTTGACTCACCCACCCGGACCCGCGAGCCGCCCGGGGGCCTACGCATGAGCCTGCTCATCGAAGGCCTCGGCACCGCCCAGCCCCCCCACGCCCTCAGCCAGGCCAACATGGCCGCCGCCGCCGAGCCGTGCTCCTGCGCGACCGACCGGCAGCGCAAGCTGCTCCCCGCCCTGTACCGACGCACGCGGGTCGAGAGCCGCCACAGCGTCGTCGTCAACGCCCGCAACGGCGAAGCGAGCCTGCCCGTCGACGAACGGATGCTGGCGTTCTACCCCCCCGCCGCCACCGAGGACGACCGCGGCCCCCAACTCTCCGAACGCATGCGGCGCTACCCCGAAGAGGCCCTGCCGCTGGCCGCCGCCGCCTGCCGCGCCGCCCTCGACGACGCCGGCCTCGGCCCCGGTGACATCCATCAACTCGTCACCGTTTCCTGCACCGGCTTCTCCGCCCCGGGCGTCGACATCGGTCTCATCGATGAACTCGGCCTCCCGCCGACCGTCGGCCGCACGATGGTCGGCTTCATGGGCTGCCACGGCGCGATGAACGGGCTGCGTGTCGCGCGGGCCCTCGCCGACTCGGGCGGGGATCAGACTCGGGTACTGATGTGCTGCGTCGAGTTGTGCACGCTCCACTTCCAATACGGCTGGGACCCGCAGAAAGTCGTCGCCAACGCGCTGTTCGCCGACGGCGCCGCCGCGGTGGTCGGCCGACCTCTGGTCAACCCCGCCCCCGAAGCACCGAAGGTCGTCGCCCACGGGAGCCTCCTTCTTCCGGGGGCGGGGGTGGGGGCGGACAGCCGCGACCTCATGACGTGGATCATCCGCGACCACGGTTTCGAGATGACCCTCTCGCCTCGTGTGCCCGACGTCATCCGCGCACACCTCGGCGGCTGGTTCGAGCCTTGGCTCGCCGAACACGGCCTGAGCCTCTCGGACGTCAACGGCTGGGCGATCCACCCCGGCGGCCCGCGGGTGATCGGTGCGGTGGAGGAAGCGCTGGAACTCTGCTCAGGGGCGGGCGATCACTCGCGGGCGGTGCTGCGTGACGCCGGCAACATGTCGTCGCCGACCGTTTTGTTCATCCTCGACCGTCTGCGTCGGCACGCCGTGCCGCGGCCGTGGGTCGCCCTCGCTTTTGGCCCGGGCCTGACGATCGAAGCGTCGATCGTGTAGGCGCCCATCTCTCTTGGTGATCAGCAGGCTTGAAAAAACCGACTAGGTCTATGCCTCGTCTCCGAAACACGGATACGCCCTAGGGGCGATTCGGCTGTGAGTTCAGCTTCCAGTCGTAGTCGATGAACCCCCGGTGATCGACGGCGTGGCCGGTGGCCTGCTGGACGTAGGGTTGCCAGGGGGAGCCGAAGTCGCCGCCGTACCACTCAAAGAGCTTGGTGAGTTGAGTAACGCGGTCGCCGTCGGTGCGGATGAAGCGGGGGTCGCCGGCGAGGAGGACGCGGCGTTCCTGGTCGACGAGTTGTTCTTCGAGGCTTTCGGGGGTGTAGGCCTCGGCCCGCAGCGGGGGGCAGGAGAAGGCGGCGCAGACGACGGCCCAGTGGATCCGCGGCTCCTGCGGAAACTCTTTGCGGATCATCTCGTGCTCGATCTGGTTGAGGCTGACCTTTTGGCCGTCGAGGGTCCACTCGGCCTGGTCCCAGGGCTTGCCGCCGTGGAGGTCGGTGATGGAGTTGGGCGGGGTGCTGCCTTCGTGGTGGTTGAGGATGAGCTTGAGGGTGAAGGCGTTGTAGGCGTTGATGAGTTCG
>JBCBSA010000228.1:0-5109 GCA_039819425.1 Planctomycetota bacterium | reverse complement strand
CGAGGAGCGTCCCGCGGTCGGTCGCCCCCCCCCGGAAAGGGCGGCTGCGCCGTGCCCGCCAAACATGAAGTTAGTGTGCCACGGCTTCCCATCGTTTCTTCACGTAGGCCCGGCGGGTCAAGGCGGTGAGCGGTCCGGCTCCGCCGATTCCCCGAACACCTCCTCGTCCTCGGCGAGCGGCTGCACCGCGGGGGTGTCGGTGTCGTCGAGTTGGCCGCGCTTCACCGACCAGATGAAACCGGCCAGGGCCGCGGTCGCCATGAGGATGGCCAGCGGGATCATCAGATACAGCACAGACATCAGCGACCGCTCTTCCATCGGCTCAGGCGTGACGCCGCCAGGCCGAGCACCGTCAGTGAGCTCACCGGCATCAGGATCGCGGCGATCCACGGGGTCAGCAGGCCCGCGGCGGCGAGCCCGACCGCGACGGTGTTGTAGCCCAGCGAGACCGCCAGGTTCTGCCGGACGATGCGCACGGTGAGCCGCCCGAGGCCGCGGAGTTCGACCAGCGGCCGGAGCCCGGGGCGGTGCGTGTATGCGTCGGCCACGGCCAGCGCGGCCTCGGCGCCGCCGCGCACCGCCAGGCCCACGTCGGCCCGGGCGAGGGCGGCCGCGTCGTTCACGCCGTCGCCGACCATGACGACCGCGGCCCCTTCCCCCGTGGTCTCGGCGACGAATCGGGTCTTGTCCTCGGGTGAGAGCTCGGCGTGCGTGTGTTGTTCCTCGATGCCCAGGAGTCCCGCGACACGCTGCGCCGCGGCCACGTTGTCGCCGGTAAGGATCACCGGGCGGACACCCTCGGCGGCGAACGCGCGGACGACGGCGTCGGTGTCGGGCCGGACGGCGTCGTTGAGCAACGCCACCGCCATGACGCAACCGTCGACCGCCACCCAGACCCGCGTCGCGGCGGGCTCGTCCGCGTCGTCCGCCCGCCGGCACCACGCTTCGTCAACAGACACGCCTCGGCTCGCCAGCCAGCGGGCGCTGCCGATCCCCAGTTCGCGTCCGTCGATCGTCGCCGAGACGCCGCCGCGGGCGTGTTCGACGAGGCCGTTCGGGTCCGCGTTGCGCGCTGTGTCGTAGGCCTCGGCCAGGGCGCGGCCGACGGGGTGTTGGGAATGACGCTCGGCCGCGCCGACGAGCGGCTGCCAGGCCGGGTCGCCCCGCCACGCCACGACCTCGGGTCGGCCGAGCGTGAGCGTGCCGGTCTTGTCCAGGGCGAGCACGCCAGACCGAGCGGGGCCGACGGCGGCGAGCTTCTCGAACACGGCCGGGTCCTTGACGAGGATGTCGTGCCGCGCCGCAACGCCCGTGGCCAGCGCGAACGTCATCGGCGTGGCCAAGCCCAACGCGCACGGGCACGCCACGATCAGCAGCGCCACCGCGTGGTGGATCGCCGGCTCCAGACCCGCCGCCCACCACCACGCCCCGAACACCACCGCCGCCGCGCTCACCAGCACCACCGTGAACACCCCGGCCACCCGATCCACGAAACGCACCATCACCGGCTTGGCCGACACATCCGAAGCGGCGGCCTCCATCAGCTGGCTCAGCCGGGTCGATCGGCCCGCGGCGGTCACCGCCAGCTCGATCGCCGGCCCGACGTTGTGCGATCCGGCGAACACCGCGTCCCCCGGCCGAACACTTTGCGGTCGAGACTCGCCGGTCAAAGGCGACGTGTCGAGCGCCGACTGCCCGACCTCCACCGTGCCGTCGACGGGTAGGCGTTGGTTGCTCGGGACGCGGACCCGATCACCGGGCCGGACCGACTCGATCGACAGGTGGACCCACCCCCCGTCGCGCCACACCTCGCAGCCCACCGGCGCCAGCGACTGCATCAGCGCCACGTCGTCGATCGCCCGCCGCTGCTGCCGCACCTGCAGGTACCGGCCCACCAGCAGCAGGAACACCAGCACGCACAGCGAGTCGAAGTAGATCTCGCCGCGCCCGAGCACGACGTTGACCGTCCCCGCCAGGCCGCCGACGCCCAGCGCCAGGGCGATCGGCAGGTCGAGCGTGACCCGCCGCGTGCGCCAGCTCGCCCACGCCCCGCGGAAGAACACCGAGCCGGGCCAGCCCAGCGCGACTGCCGCAAGGCCCAGGCTGATACGCCGCAGAAACGTCTCGAACTCCGCGGCCATCCCGTCGAGCAGGCCCAGGTACAGCGAGATCGCTAGGAGCATCGCGTTGCCCGCGCAGACGCCCGCCACGGCGATCCGCACGAGCATCCGGCGTTCTTGTTCCAGACGCGCCCCGCGGGCGTCGCGCTCGCCGGCGGGGTGCGGCGGGTAGCCCAATTTGTGCAGCGAGCGGGCGACGTCGCCGAGCGCGATCTGGTCGGGGTCCCACGTCACGCGGGCCGTGAGTTGGCTGAGGCTGAGTCGAGCCTCGACCACGCCGGGGCAGACGCGCGGCAGGCGTTCGACCAGCCAGACGCAGGCGGCGCAGTGCACGTTGCCCAGACGCAAGTCGACTTGGCGGGCGCCGTTGGGCAGGCGGCGGGTGTGGGCGTCGAGGAAGGCCGGGTCGTCGAACGCGGCGTAGCGGTCGGCCGCCTCATTCAAGGCCTCCGGCTGCGACGGCGTCGGGTCCGCGCCGACCGCGTCGCGCAGGCGGTAGAACTGCCCGAGGTCGCAGCCGTGGATCATGCGGTACACGCTGGCGCAGCCGCGGCAGCAGAACTGCACCGGTTGCTCGGAGTCGATCAGGCCCGGCGGCACCGGCAGGTTGCAGTGATCGCACCGCACCTCGGCGGCGTCGGCCGTCGGCGTTACGGCTTCGGGTGAAGGGGCCTCGGGTGGGGGGGTGGCGACCGGGCTCATTGGACAGACTCGGCCACGGAATGCTTTGCGCCGCACAACGCCGCGGGGTCTTCGATCAGCACGCCCGTCTCGGGGTCGAAACGCAGCGGCACTTCGGCGTGGCACGGCGCTACGGCCGCGACTCCGGGGGCGGTCACGTCCACCTGCGTCGCCGCCGCGGCGAGCCCCGACGCGTCGAGGTGACCACGCCCCGCCACGGCCCACCCGCCGAACGCCATCAGCACCAGACACGTCACCACCGGCAGGTGCCTCGCCAACGGCCCCGACAACGACTGGAACCCCACGCCCACCACCGCCATCGCCGGCACCGTCCCCGACCAGAACACCGCCATCACCACCCCGCCGCGCAGCGGGTCGCCCGTCCCCGCCGCGGTCGCCGCGAAGGCGTACAACCAGCCGCACGGCAGCAGCGTCGTCAGCCCGCCGATCGCCCAGGCCCGCCGCGTGGGCGTCAGGCTCATCGCCAGTTGCTGCACCCGCCGGACCCGCGCGACCCACGCCTCGGGCAACTTCAAACCTTGAAGCTTCACCCCGCGTTGCCGCAGCAACGCCACTGCGGCGAAGGCCACCACCGTGAACCCCGCCACCGGCAACGCCACCCGCTGCACCCCCGCTAACGCCCCGGCCATGTTCAGCAGCGACCCCACCGCCCCGCCGACCACGCCCAGCAACACATACGTCGCCAGCCGCCCGCCGTGGTACGCAAACGACACCCGCCAGCGGTCCCCCGCCGGCGTGTCGTTGAACGCCAACGCCACGAACGCCCCGCACATGCCCACGCAGTGCAGCGAGCCCAGCAGGCTGGCCAGGAACACGGCGGTCACCAACGCCAGCATCACATCGCTCCGTCTTCGTCGGCCCGGGCCACGGCGAGCGAGCCGCGCAGCTCGACCTCACGCTCGGCGATGAACCGACGCTCGGCGTCCGCGGCGACCGCGATCATCCGGTGCCAGCCCGCCGCCGGCAGGTCGACCGCGCCGGCGTACACCCCCGCACGGTCGGCCACCGGGCTGAGCGTCGCCTCGACGAGGCGCCCGTCGAACCGGCGGGTGAACGCGAGTTCCACCGTGAGTTGGGTGACCGGCTCGCCCGCGGCGTCCGTCAGCCGGACCTCGACGTGCCGTCGGCCCCGCGTGTCGACCCACGATCCCGCGGTCGTGTCCAGCCGCCAGCCCAGGCGTTCGCTCTCGGCCAAGGCCGCCTTGTGCTCGTCGTGGGCCACGGCCCGCTGGTAATAGTCGGGCACCACGCCACGCCCCGTGCCGCTGACCGCCAACGACACGGCCGTGAGGATCAGCGTGGCGTGGCCCCCCAGCAACGCCACCGCGATCACCGGCCAGGTCAGGCGGAGCCGGGCTTTGGGTCTGGTCGATTCAGCGGCTGTCATCGGCGGGCTCCTCGGGGTCTTCCGGGGTCGGGGCAAGGGTGGGCGGCGCGGTCGGCCCCTGGAGGACGACACGGTGCGGGAAGCGGTTGCCCAGGTCGTCGGTGACGACCAACTGCGTGGGAAGTCGGCCGGCAGTGAAGTCCTCGTAGTCGAGCAGGACTTGGACGTTTTCGGTGGTCGTCGCTTCAGGCTCGAGACGCACCTCGCCCGACGCACCGCCCAGCGACAACCCAGCGAACGCGGGCAACTCAAACGCATAGGTGCGCGGCGCTTCGGTGCGGTTGGTGATCTTGACGCGGAGGGTGTTGTTGACCCGCCCGTCGTCCACGACGGTGAACGGCCGGCCCAGCGGCCCCAGCACGATCGTGTCCGCCGCCGGCCGACCGATCAGCGTCACCATCAGCCCGACGAACAACGCCAGGATCGCCACGGGGTACAGCACCACCCGCGGCCGCAGCCACCTGATCGGCTTGCGGTCCATCGCGTCCTGCGAGCTGTAGCGGATCAGCCCGGCGTCTCGGCCGAAGCGGGCCATCACGTCGTTGCAGGCGTCGATGCACTGGGCGCAGTTGACGCACTCCAGCTGCAGCCCGTCGCGGATGTCGATGCCCGTCGGGCAGACCTGCACGCACTGGTCGCAGTCGACGCAATCGCCCAGCACCGGTAGCGGAACGCTCTGGCCCCGCTTGGCCTTGCGCGGCTTGCCCCGCGGCTCGCCCCGCTTCGGATCGTAGTGGATGATCAGCGACTGGCGGTCGAGCATCACGCTCTGCATCCGCCCGTAGGGGCAGGCGATGATGCACAGCTGCTCGCGCCAGTACGCGAAGTTGAACATCATGAACCCGGTGACGGCGGCGAACAGCAGGAACGCCCCGGGGTGGGCCCACGGCGGGGTCGTCC
>JBCBSA010000227.1:0-5112 GCA_039819425.1 Planctomycetota bacterium | reverse complement strand
GACCATCGTGCTCGCCATCTTCGGCCTCGTCATCGCCGCGGTCTTCAAGCAGTACCCCGCCGCGATCCTGCCCTGCCTCGTCCAGATCCCCATCGCCGTGGCCATCGGCGTCTACCTCCACCGCCGCGGTCGGGGCTTGCTGCTGCCGTCGGTCCTGGCGCTCGGCGTGATGTATCTCACCGTCGTCTTCGGCGACGCCGGCGTACTCGGCCAGATCAACCAAACGCTCGCCGGCCTGCCCGTCATCGCGTGGGTCGCGGTGCTGTTGTTCTACAGCTACGTCGCCAGCGTCCTGCCCGTGTGGACCCTGCTCCAGCCCCGCGACTACATCAACAGCCTCCAGCTGCTCACCGCCCTGGCCCTGATCGTCGTCGGCCTCGTCGCCGCGGCGTTCTTCGGCGGCGCCCCCCCGGTTCCGGGGGCTCCGCGTCAGCCGCTGGAGATCGTCGCCCCGATGTTCAACCCGAACCCCGTAGGCGCCCCGCTGATCTTCCCGTTCCTGTTCATCACGATCGCTTGCGGCGCGATCAGCGGCTTCCACTGTTTGGTCAGCAGCGGCACGAGTTCCAAGCAACTCAAAAAAGAAACCGACGCCCAGTTCGTCGGCTACGGGAGCATGGTCACCGAAGGGTTTTTGGCCACCATCGTAATCCTTTGCTGTGTGGCCGGGCTCGGACTGGGTACGACTCGCGTTTTGAGCGTCCCGCCTCCACCTCTCTCGCCGGGTCTATCTGAATTTGTTGACGCCGATTTTGAATTTGTTGACGCCGATCATGTGATGCGGGTAGCCGGACTCGATCAATGGGAAGATGACGACGGTACTTTGATCAGAGCTATCTTCGTGTTCAGCCCACGTCGATTCGGCTGGAATCAGGAAAATGAGATAGTCGGTGTCCCGATTGAAGAAGGTGAAGAAGACTTTATTGAACAAGGATGGGTGAACAGTTATTACGATGAAAACCGGGGTTTTTGGTTTGACCCCACGTCCAAGCAGTTCGGTTTATTTGGTCAAGCCACCTTCAATACTCAATATCAATCGTGGTCTTCGTCGAACGGGATCGCGGCGACGGTCGGAGCGTTCGTCGCTGGCGCGGCGGCCTTCCTTAGAGCATTAGGGATACCGATGGAATGGGGAGTGGTTTTGATGGGTGTCCTTGTTGCATCGTTCGCAGGGACCACGTTGGACACGGCGTGTCGGTTGCAGCGTTACGTAGTGCAGGAGTTGGCGGCGATGTTTTTGCGAAAACCGGGGCCGAATGATTGTGCGGTATGCGGGTACGACTTAACGGGTAACGTGAGTGGGACGTGTCCGGAGTGCGGGGTGGATGTCAGTCGTAAAGCCGCGGCCGGTGGTCGCGCGGTTCGCCGGGACGGCGAAAACGGCCGTGGGGTGGACGACGGATCGAGTCGGCCTGCGGCCGAGGCGCGACCGACGGTCGCGGCTTTATATGGCGATACATGGAACCCGCTGCGGTGGCTGACGAATCCGCACGGGGCAGCGATCTTCGCGATCGTGGTGGCGGCGGGGATGGCGGCGATGCCCAACCCCGGCAGCGAATGGTCGTTCGCCAACGCGGGGAAAGGGGGGTTGATCCTCTGGCCCATGTTCGGAGCGACGAACCAGCTGCTGGGTGGGCTGGCGTTTCTGGTGATCGCGTTCTGGCTGTGGCGGCGGCGGAAGCCGGTGTGGTTCGTGGTGCTGCCGTTGCTGTTCATGCTGGCGATGCCGGCGTGGGCCATGGCGGTGCAGTTGCCGCAGTGGTGGGGGAGTGACGAGCCCAATTGGCTGCTGATCGGGATCGCGGGAGCGACGCTGGCGTTGGAGGCGTGGATCATCGTCGAGGCGGTGCTGCTGTTCCCCAAGGTTCAACGGATCGCCGAAACGGTAGAATGAAAAAATGCGGATTTTCCTTCTGATCTGGATCGCGGTCGCGGCGGGGGGATGCGTTAGCGCGTTGCCGCCGTCGGTCGAGGTCGTGGGGGCCGAGGTGATCGAGCGGAGCCCCGAGGGCGCGCGGCTGGAGGTGTCGTTAGTACTCTCGAACCCCAACGATTTCACGCTGCCGCTGCCCGAGGCGAGCTACACGCTCAACGTGGCGGGGACCGACGGATTCGCGTACGTCGATCTGCCCAGCCGGGTGCTCGGCCCCGAGGACGCCCAGGCGATCCGGCTGCCCGCAGCGGTATCGACCCGTGACGAGTTGTCGGGCCGACGCTGGCGGATCATCGGCAGCATCACGTTCGAGCCGCAGAACCCCCTACGCCGTTTCCTGACCGAGTCGGCGGTGCCGCTGCCGGTGGTGTTGTTCGCGGGCAACGGCGAACTGCGTTAGGCGGTGACTCACAAACAGCCGCCCGCCACCTCCTACGATTTCACGATCCACTACCCGCCGTTCCGCTTCTGATCCGCCATGCACCCCGTGTTCTCCGACCGCCGTTACCTGATCCCGTTCCGTGCGCGGCTCCTGCCGCAGATCTTTACGGACGTGCTGGTCATCGGCGGGGGGGTGGCCGGCATGCGGGCCGGGCTGGCGGCGGCGGGTGGGACGGGAATGGCGCCCTATAGCGGCTCGGCGACCGAAAACCGTCCCGGCGACGACACCGACGTCATCGTCGTCGCCAAGGGCAAGCTCGATCAATCTAACACCCACTGGGCCCAGGGCGGCATCGCCGCGGTGCTCAGCGAGGCCGACTCCGTCAGCGACCACGTCGCCGACACGCTGACCGCCGGGGCGGGGCTGTGCGACGAATCCGTTGTCCGCCGTGTCGTCGAGGACGGCACCGAGCGGGTGCGTGAGTTGATGGACTGGGGCATGCGGTTCGACCGCGCCGACGCCACGCCGGACGCCCCCGCCCTCGGCCGCGAGGGCGGCCACTCCCACCACCGCATCCTCCACACCGACGGCGACTCCACTGGCCGCGCCCTGGGCGAGTGCCTGTATCAACGCGTCGCCGAACACCCCGGCGTCCGGTTGTTCGACGACTGCTTCGTCCTCGACCTCGTCACCGCCGACCCCGGGAACTCAGAGGCCTCAGTGGGCAGCCAGGTCCTCGGTGCGATCACTCACCACCCCAAGTACGGCCTCCAGGTCATCTGGGCCGCCGCCACGGTCCTCGCGTCCGGCGGAGCCGGCGAGGTCTACCGCGAGTCCACCAACCCCCACCTCGCCACGGGCGACGGCCTCGCCATGGCCTACCGCGCCGGGGCCGAGCTTCAGGACCTGGCCTTCTACCAGTTCCACCCGACCACGCTCTACGTCGCCGGCGCGTCGCGCAGCCTCATCACCGAGGCCGTCCGCGGCGAAGGGGCGTACCTCCTCGACCGCACGGGCCATCGCTTCATGCCCGACTACGACGACCGCGCCGAGCTCGCCCCCCGCGACGTCGTCGCCCGTTCCATCCTCGCCCAGACCGCCAAGACCGGCCACACCCACGTCTACCTCGACGCCCGCCACCTCGGCAAGGAACGCTTCGCCGAGCGCTTCCCCGGCATCACCAGGCTCCTCCAGAAGTTCGACCTCGACCCCGCCACCGACACCGTCCCCGTCTACCCCTCGGCCCACTACATGGTCGGCGGCGTCCGCACCGACGAGCACGGCCGCACCAGCCTGCCCGGCCTCTTCGCCGCCGGCGAAGTCGCCTGCACCGGGCTTCACGGCGCCAACCGCCTCGCCAGCAACTCCCTCCTCGAGGGCCTGGTCTTCGGCAAGCTCGCCGGCGAAGCCGCCCGCCGCACCGTCAGGGACCACGGCCGACGCCCCGCCCGCGTCGTCTCCGACATCCGCCCGTCCGACCGCAGCGAGCTCGACCTCGCCGACGTCCGCTCCAGCCTCCGCAGCGTCATGTGGCGACACGTCGGCATCGAACGCACCGGCGACCACCTCCGCGAAGTCGGCGAGATGTTCGAGTTCTGGGCCCGCTACACCATGGACAAGATCTTCGACGACCTCCACGGCTGGGAAGTCCAGAACCTCCTCACCGTCGGCGCCCTCATCACCCGCGCCGCCGCCTGGCGACAAGAAACCCGCGGCACCCACACCCGCGTCGACTTCCCCGACAGCCGCGATGAATTCCGTGTGCACGATATCTGGCGCAAAGGCCAGCCCCAGCCCCGGATCGTCGAGGTGACCGACCCCGTCGCCGCGGGGGCGTGAGGCGGTGGCGGGTCACCGGGTCCGAAACGCGTGGGTGGGGTGGACGCTGCGGCAAGCGGGGAGGTGGAGCGAGGGCATCCGCATCGGCCTCGCCGAGGGTTTCGACTCGGGCGCGTCGCTCGACCACGGCTACGTCAACCGAGCCAAGGGCCGCACCGCCGCGGGTCGGCTGCTCGACCGGGTGTACCTCAGCACGTCCGCGTGGCGAGCCGTGCGCTGGCGGCAGCGTCAACTCGAAGTGTGGCTCAGGGACGAACTCGATCACCGACTCGAGTCCCCAAACGATCTCTCCGTCCGCGTGCTCGATCTGGGCTCGGGCCTGGGCCGCGCAACGCTTACGGCGGCGGCAGCGGGTCGCCCGGCGGGTAAGGTCCGAGTGACCCTGCTCGATGCCGATGCCCGCAACCTCAGCCGCGCCCGGAGACTCGGCAGAGAGTTGGGCGTAGCCGAAGACCAAATCCACACCGTCCACGCCGACATCCGCGGGGAGTCCGCGTTGTCCGGCCTCGCCTCTTCTTTCGATATCGTGGTGGCTTCGGGCCTGTACGAGTGGATCGACGACGACCAGGCCGTGGTTCGCTCGCTGCGTGCGGTTTCCGCGGTCATGCGTGCCGACGGCGTCCTGATCTACACCGGCCACCCGCACCACCCCAACGCCCAGTTTATGGCCCGACACCTGCCCCGGGCCGGCGGCGGCACATGCATGATGCGGCGAAGGACGCCGGCCGAACTCGACGCCGTGGTCGCCGCCGCGGGCTTTACGCCCGGCCGCGCCGCCGCCCACCCCAAACACATCTTCACCGTCTCTCTGGCCCACCGTCGCGTCGACCCGGCGCTGCGGCCTACCCAACCCCACGCTTAGCGGGTGACGCGCAGCGTCCCGCGGCTTGCCCGCGAGGGCGGCTGCGCCCCACCGCCAAACGTGGGGTTGAGCCGATTCAATCCACTCGGCCGGCAC
>JBCBSA010000226.1:0-5130 GCA_039819425.1 Planctomycetota bacterium | reverse complement strand
CCACAAAGTCGGTCCGGCCCTCGCCGGCCGAAAACTTGAACCCGTGCGGCGGCCTCAGCCACGCCCGGCTGCCGCCGACCTCGCGGTGCCGAACCGGCGGCTTCCACCCCAACGGCCCGTTGACCAGGCTCACCCGCCGGCGGTTCCACGCCACGCCGGTCGCCATGTTGCTGTGCCGCGTGTACGCCGTCGGGACCAGGACGTGTTCCCAGTCGCCGTCGAGCCGCCGCAGCGCCTCGGTCAACTGCGGATTCCGCGGCCGCGGCCCTTGCCGATCAACCCGGATCGCCACCTCCTGCAGCACTACCACGTCGGCGCTCATCAGCCGGAAGACCGCCGCTAACGTTTCGCCCGACGGGTTGCGCTGCCAACCCCCGCTCTCGGCGTTCACCCGGTGCAAGTCCAGGTTCCACGAACCGATCCGCAGGGTATCGTCGGGCGTCTGTCCGATCGCCGACGCCGCGGCCAGGACCGCGATGCACCACCCCAGCGTCGCGCTCCGCCACACCTCTCGCCGCTGCCGCCGGGAACCGTCTCGGTCCATGGCCAAAAACTACCGGGTCGGTGACGGCGGGTCGAGACGACTCACCGAAAACTCACGACGGCAACGCAAAGCCCGCCGATCCCTCCCGGACCGCGGCGACCGGGGCCGAGTCTGGTTCGGCCGCCGTGGGCTTCTCCCGCTGCCCGTACAACAACAGGAACGCCGACGGCCCCACCGTCAGCGACAGCAGCGACGCCCCCACCACGCCCCCCGCGATCGCCACCACCAGCGGCGGCCAGAACCCGCCCCCCGCGATAATCAGCGGCAGGAACCCCGCCACCGTCGTCAGCGTCGTCGACATCACGTGACGCGTCGCGTCCACCACCACCCGCCGCACCGCCGCCACGTCCCCCGCCCGCGCGTCGGGGTCGGCCCGCAACGCCGCCAACACCACGATCGTGTCGTTGATCGCCACCCCGATCAGCCCCATCGTCCCCACGATCGCCATGAACCCGAACGGGAACCGGAACACCCACAGCGACAGCAGCCCGAACCCCACCGCCGCCAACCCCACCACCCCGATCACCGCCGCCAGCCGGAACGACCCGAAGCTCAGCACCAGCGTCGCCGCCATCAGCACCCCCAGCACCGCCACGTTCGCCATCAGGTTCCCCACCGCCCGGTCCCGTTCGCCCGCCTGCCCCCCTTCCACGATCTCGTAGCCCGACGGCACGTCGATCGCCCCCGCCGCCAGCCGCGCGTTCCACGCCTCGTTCGGGATCGACGGCAGCAGCCCCGGCTCCACAAACCCGTACACCCGGTTCGTCCGCACCCCGTTGATCCGCTCGATCGTCCCCGGCTCGGGGATCAAATCCAACGACCCCACCGCGGCCAAGGGAACGCCTTCCGCCGCAAAGTCCGTCTCGTCCCCGTCAATTCCAATCGTTGGCGAGTACAAGTCGATCGACGCCAACCCCTCCGCCCCCGACCGCGACGCCGCGGTCAGCCGCACCCGCACCGGCAGCTCCTTCGTCCCCTCCAGCAGCGACCCGCCCGTCGCGCCCGACAGCGCCGCCTCCAGCTGCTCCGCGACCCCCCGGTTGTCCAGCCCGGCCAGCCGCGCCGCCTGCTCGTCCAGCGTTACCCGCAGCATCGGCCGCACCACCTCCTGCGTCGTCGTCGTCCCGATCACCCCCGGAATCTCCGACAACTCCCGGCGAACCGCCTCGGCGAGGTCGGCCAGCGTCGCCGTGTCCGGCCCCCGCAACTCCACCTCGATCGGCGCATCGAACGGCGGCCCCTGCTCCAACTGAATCGTCAACACCGTCACCCCCGGAAGCGCCGCCTCCAACTCCCGCTGCACCCGGTTCAACACGGGTAGTTGGTCACGGAAGTTGTCCAACTTAATCATGCCTTGGGCAAAGTTCGGGCTGTCGTCCACCCCGCCCGACAGGTTGTAATAGAACAGCGGCGCCCTCGCCCCCATGAACCAGTCCGACCCCGTGATCCTCGGCTCGTCCGCCAGCACCTCCCGCGCCACCCGCACCGCCTCGGCCGTCTTCTCGATCGGCGCGTCCGCCGGCAGGTGCAGCTGAATCTGGAACATGTCCCGGTCCGCCCCCGGGAAGAACTGCTCGATCAGCGTCCCCGCCTTCACAAACCCCACCAGCGGGATCAGCATCACCACCGCGATCGTCATCATCGGCCGGGCCAGCAACCACCCCAGCACCGACTCGTACCGCCGCGCCAGCCACTCGCTCTCCAGCCCGCTCCGCCACCAACTCTCCTTCGCGGGGTTCTGCGACCCGAACCGCGCCGCCAGCGTCGGGATCACCGTCATCGACAACGCGAACGAGCTGAGCAGCGCGAGGATCACCCCGAGTGCAATCGTTCCGACAAACCCCCCCGCTCCGCCGGGCATCAGGTAGATCGGCGCAAACGCGAACACCGTCGTCAGCGTCGACCCGAGCAACGGCACCGCCAGGTGCTTCACCGCCCGACTCACCGCCTCCACCCGCTCGGCCCCCTTGGCTAACCGCCGCCGCACCTCGTCCGTCACCACGATCGCGTTGTCGATGAGCAACCCCAGCGCGATGATCAGCCCCGTGATCGACATCTGGTGGATCGGCACCCCCATGTACCCCATCAGCACCAGCACCATCGTCGCCGTCAACGGCAGCGACATCCCCACCACCAACGCCGACCCGAGGCCCATCGTCAGCCAGATGACCAGCATCACCAGCCCGACGCCCATCAGGAAGTTGACGACCAGCCCGTTCAGCCGCGCGTCCATGTACGGCCGCTGGTCGAACAACACCCGGATGTCCACCCCCGGCGCCCGCCCCGCGTCCATCTGTTCCACCACCCGGTTCGCCGCCGCCGACCACCGATCGACCCGGTAGTCCACCGCCAGCCGCGCCCCCACCGCCACCCCCGGCCGACCGCCGATCAATGCGAGCCGCTCCGGCGGGTCCGCCACCGTCTTCGTCACCGTCGCCACGTCGCCGAGCCGCACCGCCTGCCCGTCGCCGCCCAGCTTCAGCGTCACGTCCCGCACCCGCTCCAGCGAATCGACCTCGCCTTCGACCTCGAGCTGCAGGTCGTTCGCTCCCGACCGCAGCAGACCCGCCGCCACCTTCGCGTCGCTCACCCGCACCGCGTCCGCCAGGTCCGCCGCCGAGAACCCCAGCGCCGCCAGCTTCGCCGGGTCCACCTCGACCCGCACCTCTTCCTCCGCCACCCCGAACCGGTCCGTGTACTCCGTCCCCGGCAGCGCCCGCAGCCCGTCCTCCAAGTCCTCCGCCAACCGGTTCAGCACCGCCCGGCTCACCGGCGCGTCCGACTCCCACACCACCGCCGCGATCATCGTGAACGCGAACATCCGGTCGTTATCAAACGTCGGCTGACTGGCTTCCGGGGGCAGCAACGCCTCGGCATCACCCAACCGGTCCCGCACCCGCGACCACACCTCCGGCTCCTGCCCCTTCTCCACCGCGTCCTCGAGCTCGATGCTGATCACCGACACCCCCGCCTTCGACACGGTGACGACCTCCCGCACCTCGTCGATCTCCAAAAGCTCCCGCTCGATCGGCTCGCTCACCAACGCCTCGACCCGCTCCGCGTCCGCCCCCGGCAGCTGCACGATCACCGTCGCCGCCGTGTTGGGGATCCGCGGGTCCTCCGCCCGCGGCAGCGTCGACAACGCGCCCAGCCCCGCCACCACCAGCAGGGCGATGAACACGATCAGCAGCCGCGGGTTGCGGTAGAAAAGCGTCGTCACCGCTCACCGCCTTCGGCCGCCAGCACCCCCAACGAAACCTCGACCCGCTGCCCCGCCGCCAACCGGTGCGTGCCGTCCGCCACGACCCGGTCCCCCGCCGACGCCCCGCCCCGCACGTACACCCGGTCCGACTCGGTGTGCAACACCTCCAGGTCAAGCCGCTCGATCCGCTCCCCCACACCGACCACGAACGCCGACCAAAGCCCCCGCGTCCCCCGCGACAGCGCCGACGTCGGCAGCCAGAACCCCGCCTGCTCCACCCGCTCGGGCAGGGTCAACCGAACGATCTGCCCCGGAGCTTTGGGTAGAGAACCGTTGACTTCGAAGATCGCGTCCACCGTCCGCGTCTGCCGGTTGAGCGTCGGCAGCACCGACTTCACCACCCCCTCCACCGACCGCCCCCCCACGTCCAGCGTCATCGTCTCCCCGACGACCAAGCCCGCCGCCGCGTCCACGGGCAGCCCGATCCACGCCTCCCGCAGCCCGCCCTGCACCAGCGTCACCACCGCCTGCCCCGGCGACACGACCGCCCCCTCGTCCACCGCCCGCCGCTGCACCGTCCCCGCGAACGGCGCCACCAACACGCTGTCCTCGAGGTCCACGTCCACCGCCGCCAGCGACGCATCGAGTTGTGCCACGCGCGCCCGCTGCGACGCCAGCTGCTCCGGCCGGGTGCCGTTCTCCAATTCCAACAACCGCGCCTTCGCCGCGTCCAGCGACGCCTCGGCCGCCTGAAGATCGAACACCGCCTCGTCCAACTCGTCGTCGTTCGCCGCCGAGCGTGCGTGCAGGTTGCGGACGCGGTCGGTGCGGATCCGGGTGCGTTCGACCACCGCCGTCTGCCGGGCGACCTCCGCCCGCGCTTCGGCCACGTCCTCGGCCCGCGGCCCGGCGACCAGCTCGTCCAGCGTCGCCTGCGCCGCGTCCCGCTCCGCCACCAGCTGACGCTTCCGCGCTTCGAGCTGCCGCGTGTCCAGCCGGGCCAGCGTGTCGCCCCGCTCGACCGCGACGCCCTCCTGCACCGCGACCTCGACCACCTCGGCCGACCGCTCGAACCCCAGCACGCTGGTCCGCCGCGCCTCGATCCGCCCGGTGTACGCCCGGGCCACGGCGTACCCCGTCTCCGGCTCGACCCCGACCACCGCCACCGGCAGCGGCCGGGCCTCGACGCCCACCCCCACGCCCACCGCCGGCCCGCCCGTCGTCGCCAGGAAGACCGCCACCCCGATCACGGCCGCGGCGAACACGCCTAATGAAGTCAGCTTACGTTTGGTTAAAAATTGACGCATCGTCAACTCGCTTTCGTGTCGATGTCCGTCGCGGATGCACGGACGCGGCGGAGAAATTTCTTCCGGGGGCGGGGCAA
>JBCBSA010000225.1:0-5131 GCA_039819425.1 Planctomycetota bacterium | reverse complement strand
TATCCGGATCGAAGCGGTCACCGCCAGCGCTGCCAAAGAGGTCCAGCGTCTTGACGTGGTGGGCGCGGCAGAGGTCCTCGAGGGCGTCGAGGTGTTGGGCGATCAGCGGGTTCATCCCCTACACCATACGGCAGGCGGGTCAGAGGCCCAAGGCTTTGGCCATGGTGGAGCCGAGGTCGGCGGGGGATTCGGCGATGTGGCAGCCGGCGTTGGAGAGGGCTTTGAGTTTGTCTTCGGCGCCGCCTTCGCCCCCGGAAATAATCGCTCCCGCATGGCCCATTCTTCTTCCGGGGGGGGCGGTGCGGCCGGCGATGAAGGCGGTGACGGGTTTTTTGATGTTGGACTTGATGTAGTCGGCGGCGGCTTCTTCGTCGGTGCCGCCGATCTCGCCGATGAGGACGATGCCGTGGGTGTCGGGGTCGGCCTCGAAGAGGGGGAGCAGGTCGACGAAGTTGAGGCCGCGGACGGGGTCGCCGCCGATGCCGACGGCGGTGGAGTGGCCGAGGCCGAGCTGGGCGGTCTGCCAGACGGCTTCGTAGGTGAGGGTGCCGGAGCGGGAGATGATCCCCACGTTCTTGCCGGCCTTGGCTTCCGAGGGGGCGACGTGGATGTAGCCGGGCATGATGCCGATCTTGCAGCCCCCGGAAGTGAGCGGCTGCTCTTTCGAACCGGTTCCGGTGGCGTTGGGGTTTCGGGGGCCGGGGGTGATGATGCCGGGGCAGTTGGGGCCGATGAGTTGGGTGTCGGGGTGGGCTTTGAGGGCATCTTTGACGCGCATCATGTCGAGGACGGGGATGTGCTCGGTGATGCAGGCGATGAGCTTGATGCCGGCGTCGGCGGCTTCGAGGATGCCGTCGGCGGCGAAGGGCGGGGGGACGAAGATCATGGTGGCGTCGGCGCCGGTGGCGGTGACGGCCTGGGCGACGGTGTCGAAGACGGGGAGGCCGTTGGCGTCGGTTTGCCCCCCTTTTCCGGGGGTGACGCCGCCGACCATTTGGGTGCCGTATTCGAGGCAGCCGGTGGTGTGGAACTGGCCGGCGGAGCCGGTGATGCCCTGGCAGATGACTTTGGTGTCGGCGTTGACGAGGATGCTCATGGGTTTGGTTTTGGGGGGTGGGGAACGGGGTTGGGAGAGTGGGGTTTCGTTGGGGCGGACACCTTAGCAGACGGGGGTGGGCGAGTGATTAGGATGAAGGGATGGATGCGGAACTGCGGCGATGGGGTGAGCGGGTATTGGGGGAGATGGAGGAGCGGTTGGGCTTGCCCCGGCCGGACTGGGGGGCGGTGGCGCGGCGGTGGGACGGGGTGCCGGAGGAGGCGCGGGGGGCGGTGTGGTCGGCGGTGGAGTTGGTTTGGCAGGAGCGGTTGGCGGCGGCGTGGGGCGAGGGGTTTGGGGTGCGGGTGGAGGGGGAGCGGCTGCTGACGACGGACCTGCCGACGGGCGAGGCGGCGGCGGTGATGGGGGCGGTGGACCGGTCGCTGGCGACGATCGATCGGGCACTGGCGGGGTTGGGGCTGTTCGAGGACGGGGGCGTGACGCCGGGGAGCGAAGCGGCGGGGTACGACGTGGTGATCGTGTGTCGGCGGGTGGAGGACTATCTGGATTACGTGGCGGACCTGGACGGGCCGGAGCATGTGGGGGCGGTAAGCGGTGGCGTGTGTGTGCGCGGGGGCGGGGCGGTGCACGTGGTGGCGCACGGGCGGGAGGGGGAAGCGCTGCGGGGCGTGTTGGCGCACGAGCTGGCTCACGCGCGGCTGGCGGAGATGGAGTTGCCGGTGTGGCTGGAGGAGGGGCTGGTCACGCACCTGGAGAACGCGGTGGTGCCGAGCGAGGCGTACGCGCCGAATATGCAGACGGTGGCGATGCACCGGGGGTTCTGGACGCCGCGGCGTTTGGACGGTTTCTTCTCGGGGGAGGCGTTTTGTGGGGAGGACGATGCGGACGGGCTGCCGTATCGGCTGGCGTACACGGTGGTGGGGAATCTGATGGCGGAAGACCGGGAGGCGTTCGTTGATCTGTTGGCGACGGCGACATGGGAAGACTGCGGGGCGTCGGCGTGCCGGGAGGTGTACGGGCGGGAGTTGGGGGAGATGGTGCCGCGGTTTGTGCGGGCGGCGGCGGAAAAGAATGACACAGGGGGCGAGGAAGGGTGAGTGGTTGGGGTGTCGTCGCTATTTCCGGGGGCGGCGCCAAGGCATGAGGTGTCGAAGCGCCGGGTCGCGTAGCAGCAGGGCGATCCAGACGGCCACGGCGACCGTGACGGGGAGCCAGGGCGGGTCGCCGATGCGGACGACAGCGGCGGTGGCTCCGCCGAGGTAGGCGGTCAGGAAGACGCCGCCGAGGACCGCGGTGCGGGGGAACAGGAACAGGGCGACGCCCGCGAACTGCATCGCGGCGAGCCAGGGGATCAGGTCTTCGGGGAACCCGAGGTGCCCGCCGAGCTGCTCGGTGACTTCGGGTCGGCCCGAGAGTTTCGCCGCGGCGGTGAAGACAAGGGCCAGCCCGACCAGCCCCGACAAGATTTGCCCAGTCCGCCGGGCGGTGAATGCGAGCCGTTTCATGAGTGGGCCTCGGCGGAGGTGAGGGTCGGGCCGAGCGGGTCAATAGCCCGGCGGCAGACGATCGTCGTCGTCCTCATCGTCGAAGCCGTCGTCGCTGTCGCGGGGGGCGTCGTGGGGGTGTTCGCCGAACTCGACGGTGATACGGGAGCGGATGCCGCCGCGGCCCTTCCAGTCGGTGACGATCTGCATCCAGACGGGCTCCATGACGCGGGCCAGATCGTCGGCGATCTTGCCGGTGACGGCTTCGTAGAAGATGCCCTCGTTGCGGAAGCTCTGGTAGTAGAGCTTGAGGGACTTGAGTTCGACACAGGCGTCGGCGGGGATGTACTGGAGCGAGACACTGGCGAAGTCGGGGTGGCCGGTCTTGGGGCAGACGCTGGTGAACTCGTCGGAGACGTGTTCGATGACGTAGGAGCGGCCCGGGTTGGGGTTGTCGAAGCACTCGAGGAGGTCGCGGTCGGGCATGGCGGGATGATACCAAGCGTGCGGGGTGTTTCACTCTGCGGCAGCGGGCGGTGGTATGATCCCGCGCATGAGCGAAACGATCACGGAGGCCGAGGTGCGGCAGGTGGCCAAGCTGGGCCGGCTCTTGCTGTCGGACCAGGAAGTCGCGCACTTCCGGGGGCAGTTGGCGGCGGTGCTGGAACACGTGGCGCAGCTGGACGAGTTGGACGTCAGCGGGGTGGAGCCGATGTTTCAGCCGGGCGACCGGCGGAGCGTGACCCGGTCCGACGCGGAGCGTGACGGGCTGCCGCGTGACGAGGCGCTGGCTAACGCGCCCGATCAACGGGACGGTTTTTTCGTCGTGCCCAAAGTGTTGGGCGACAGCGGCGGGGCGTGACGCCCCACCGGCACCGCCCCGCCGTCTCTGTTGGCCGCGTTTCTCAGGCGACACACTTCCCCACCCCCCTACCCGGATAACCCGCGCATGCCCAAAGACTCCCCCGCCGCCCCGCCGGTCGTCGGCATCGACCTCGGCGGCACGAACATCCAGTGCGGCGTCGTGGCCGACGGCAAGGTGACGCACCGCGACAACACGAAGACCAAGGCGAGCGAGGGGGCCGAGGCGGTGATCAAACGCATCGTCAAGCTGGTCGACGGCGTGCTCGACGACGCCGAGCTCAAGCGCAGCGACCTCGCCGCGGTGGGTATCGGCGCGCCGGGGGCGGTCGACATCAAGCGGGGCGTCGTGCTCCGGGCGGTGAACCTGGGGTGGGACGACTACCCGCTGGCGGACGTGTTGGGTGAGGAGCTGGGTCGGCCCGTGGTGGTGGACAACGACGTGAACGTCGGGGCGTGGGGCGAGCACCAGGCGGGCGCGGGCAAGGGGTACGACGACCTGTTGGCGGTGTTCATCGGGACGGGGATCGGCGGCGGGCTGGTGCTGAACAACCGCGTCTTCCACGGCGTGAACCACACCGCCGGCGAGATCGGCCACACGCTGCTGCGCGCCGACGCGGGCCTGGGCCGACGCAGCCTCGAAGACCTCGCCAGCCGGACCAACATGGTCAACCTCATCAAGCAGCTCGTCTCCGGCGGGCAGAAATCGATCGTCCCCGAACTGGTCGAAGGCGACCTGTCGCGGGTGCGCTCCAAGGTGCTCGGCCAAGCGCTGAAGCAGGAAGACCCGCTCACGGTCGAAGTCGTGCAGCGGGCGGCGACCTACATCGGTATGGGGATCGCCAACGTGGTGACGCTGCTGAGCCTGCCGTGCGTCGTGGTCGGCGGCGGCGCGACCGAGGCGATGGGCAAGCCCTGGATGGGCTGGATCCGCGAGGCGTTCGAGGCTCACGTGTTTCCGCCGGAGCTGCGATCCTGCAAGATCGTGCCCAGCAAGCTCGAGGACGACGCCGGGCTGCTCGGGGCGGCGCTGCTCGCCTCCGAACGCGTGGGGTGAGGACGGAAGTGGTTCCGAGGGATTCCCCCGGGCACGGGGATTTCCGCGGACTTGGGGATCGCGTGAAATGTCAAGCTGGGTGGACTTGAACCTTGATTTTTACGCCCCGCTCGGCTAAAAATTAAGGTATTCTAACACTAATGGGCGATACGCTCATTGGTCCAACAGCTTTCTCCCCTCCGCCCCGTTGTCGCTTATGCGGCAGCGGGGTTTTTTCAACGACGCGTATCGGCGGCCGGGAGCGAGCGACGGGCGTCGCAGAATACTTGTTTTATAGGGTTTTTTATCCTTTCGCCCGTCACCGTTGGGGGCCGTGTCAACGGGGCCGGCGTGGAGAGTGGCCGGCTAACCGCGGCCGCCACTTCATGCCCCGAGTCATCCTCTTTGAGTGTAAAGACGACGCAAGTTAGCCCTGATCCTTAAGCGCGGCGGTCAGGAACTACGGCCAGCCCCCGGCCGGGAATTGAACATCGCTGCGGGGCTTATCGGGCCAGGTTTCCGGCGTCGACGGGCTGGCGCACCGTCGTCAGCAGCAGGTGGTTCGCGCCGCGGTAGGTGTGGACCCGTCCCGAGACGACGAAGACCACCGCGTCCCCGCGTTCGACGCCGATGGCGCCGACCCCGCCGCCGCCGAGCCGCCGATGCGGCTGATGCCCAGCAAGATGCTGGAGT
>JBCBSA010000224.1:0-5133 GCA_039819425.1 Planctomycetota bacterium | reverse complement strand
CGGAGGCGGTGCAGCGGGCGAATCGGTTGTTGTGTGTGTATGTGCGGGCGTTGCTGGATCGGGAGTTGCCGACGATGGGGGCGGTGTTGGGGGAAGCCGGGGGACGCTCCGCGTCGCCCGCTAAACATTGAGGTGATCAGAGCAGGGTGGTGATGAGGCGGCCGAGGGTGGTTCCCGGTTGGTCGGTGGCGAGGTGGTGGGCGTAGTGGGCGTGGAGGCACTTGATGTGGTCGAAGTCGGCGGTGCCGGCGACGCCCCCCCGGAAGGTGCGTAGGAGTGACGGGGAGCGTTCGACCAGGGCGCGGTGCTCGGGGGTGAGCATGGCCCAGCGGGCGTCGCGGTAGGCGGCGTGGTCGGCGTGGATCGCGGCGCGGAGGGCGGGGTCGTCGGCGAGTTGTTGCTGGAGCCGGGCGATGTGGCCGAGGCGTTCGAGGTTTGCGAGCCGGCGGTCGAGATCGGGGTCGGTGAGCCAGTAGATCGTGGGGAACGGCTGCGCGGTGTCGTCGTCGGCGAAGCGCAGGGGGTAGACGGGTTCGTAGCCGGCCATGTGAACGGGGTGAAATCGGTCTTCGGGGTGCAGGGGCAGAGCCCCTGCCGCCCGCCGCGCAGGCGATCGGCTTAACCCAATCCCGGTCCTGCAAATTATGCCGGTTCGACGCGTTGGATGTAGAACATCGAGTCGGCGGCGCGGGGGCCGACCATGTGCCAGGACAGCGGGAAGTCGGGGTGTTTGGCGGCGTAGGTCTCGAAGATGGATTGGCCCCAGGCGTATTGCTGTTCGATGTTTTTCTCGACGCGGCGTGCGTCGGTGTTGGGGATGAACTTGCGTTGGCTGTAGGACCAGTTGGGGTCGAGTCGGATGAGGAGGTGGGCTTCGTCCCACTCGATGGGGTAGCCGTGGACGAAGCCCTCGCCCGTGCCGGGGGTGTGGTACCAGTAGCAGACGAACTTGTCTTTGTCGGCGGTGGACTGGTCGTTGGTGCCGCCCTTGAGGAGGCGGGCGTGGGAGACGCGGACGGGGGCGGTGCCCCATTTTTTGCGGGCGACCCAGGCCTGGCGGTCGTGGACGTCGTAGAGCCCGACGTGGGCGTAGTCGACGCGCACGCGGTTGGTGCAGTACTGCTTGTTGATGGACCGCTCGGCAGCCAAGGGGCTTGACTTCTCTTTTTCGGACACGTCTCGGAACGCCGGGGCTCCACGAAAAGGCGTGGGGCGGTCTCGTTTTCCGCGCGACGGTGACGGTACAACGGATTGGATTGAACTCTGTCGCAACGACCCCAACCGCTGCGTCTCGGTTAGGATTATAACGATCCTAGACAAGGTCTTGGGATAGCCGATAAACGGGGAGGGTTTGGTTGTTTTTGTGAAATGGCGACGGAGACCATGGCGTTGAGTGAAACCGTTTCGACGAACTCCGGGACCTCGTCGGGCCCACCGACCGTGTCGGGCCGGCTGCTCGAGCGCGGCGACGGGACGATCCTGCTGGGCCTGCCTGAGACGGATTACCGGCTGCGGCTGGTCCTGGAGATCGACCTGCCGGCGGAGGTGGGCCAGAAGGTGACGGGCACGGTCCACGCCACGGCGAGGCGGGTGGACGTGATCCCGGCGGGGGGGCGTTACGTCGAGCCGGTGAGCGGTCGCCCGCGGCGGGTGCAGGGCCGGGTGGTGGGCGGGCACATCCCCAGCCGGGTGCTGTACGTGAAGGCGGGGCCCACGCTGATCTGCACGCTCAGCGACGAACGGCAGGACGTCGGGGACTTTTCGATCGGTCAGCTGGTGAGCTTCGACGTGGAAGCCGGAGCCGTCTTCAAGCCGTTCCGGCCTTAGGCAAGAGGCCATTCGGGTCGATATTTTCGCTGGCCCGCGGCGGTCCAGCGTGTAAACTTTCCGCCCGCCGGGTCCACGTATCCCCTCGCGAACCCCCGAGAACGGCACGACGATGAGCACCAAACGCATCCTGGTTACCGGCGGCGCCGGGTTCCTCGGCAGCCACATCTGCGAACGCCTGGTCAAGGCCGGCCACGACGTGATCTGTCTCGACAACCTCTTCACCAGCCAGAAGAGCAACATCAGCCACCTGCTCGACGCCCCGAACTTCGAGTTCGTCCGCCACGACGTGACCCTGCCGATCACGCTCGAGGTCGATCAAATCTACAACATGGCCTGCCCCGCCAGCCCGGTTCACTATCAGTACAACCCCATCAAGACCATGAAGGTCAGCGTCATGGGCGCGATCAACATGCTGGGCATGGCCAAGCGCACCGGCGCCCGCATCCTCCAGGCATCCACCAGCGAGGTCTACGGCGACCCCACCGCCGAGCACCACCCCCAGACCGAAAGCTACCGCGGCAACGTCAACCCCATCGGCATCCGCGCCTGCTACGACGAGGGCAAACGCGCCGCCGAGACCCTGTTCTTCGACTACCACCGCTCCAACGGCGTCGACATCCGCGTCGTCCGCATCTTCAACACCTACGGCCCGCGGATGCACCCCTTCGACGGGCGCGTCGTCACCAACTTCATCGTCCAGGCCCTCCGCGGCGAAGACCTCACGCTCTACGGCGACGGCAGCCAGACCCGCAGCTTCTGCTACTGCGACGACCTGGTCGACGTCATCATGGGCCACATGAACAACGAGCCGGCCAGCGGCGACCCCGCCGACGCCTTCGTCGGCCCGGTGAACATCGGCAACCCCGGCGAGTTCACGATCAAGCAGCTCGCCGAGAAGGTCATCGAGCTCACCGGCAGCTCGTCCAGGCTCACCTACCTGCCGCTGCCCAACGACGACCCCCTGCAACGCAAGCCCGACATCGCGCTGGCCAAGGAGAAGCTGGGCTGGGAGCCCAAGGTCCCCCTCGCCGAGGGCTTGGCGAAGACGATCGATTACTTCCGGGGGGTGGACCTCGAGAAGTTCCGCAAGCCGACGGACCACGACGCGCACAAGAGCAGCCGGGCGTCGAAGGTGTAAGCCGGCGTGGACAGCGGGGGGCACGCCCGCCGGATCACAGACCTCAACCCAGGCCGCCCCGTGAGCTTCATCCGCACCGTCCTCGGCGACATCGACCCCGACCGGCTCGGCGTCTGCTACGCCCACGAACACATCATCATCGACCGCAGCTTCACCACGCAGCTGTTCCCCGACTTCCTGCTGGATGACGTCGATCGCGCGGCCGAAGAACTCCAACAGCTCCACGCCGACGGCGGCCGGGCGGTGGTCGACTCGATGCCCTGCGCCAGCGGGCGCAACGTCCTCAAGCTCGCCGAGGTCAGCCGACGCAGCGGCGTCCACGTCCTCTGCCCGACCGGCTTCCACCTCAAGCGGTACTACCCCGAAGGCAGCTGGGGCGTCCGCCTCTCGGCCGACGAACTGGCCGCGCTGTTCGCCGACGACATCAACCTCGGCGTCGACAAGAACGACTACGCCGGCCCGACCTGCGAACGCACCGAGCACAAGGCCGGCGTGATCAAGATCGCCTCGGGCCTCGACCGCCTCGACGACCACGAGCTGCGCCTCTTCGAGGCCGCCGGGATCGCCCACCGCACTACGGGCGCCCCGATCCTCACCCACACCGAGCGGGGCACCGCCGCCCTCGAGCAGGTCCAGGTCCTCGGCCGACACGGCGTTGCGCCCCGACACGTCGTCCTCTCCCACACCGACCGTCAGCCCGACCCCGCCTACCACCAAGACATCCTCGCCACCGGCGTCAACGTCGAGTACGACTCCCACTTCCGCTGGAAAGAGGGCCAAGGCAACCCCACCCGCGACCTGGTCGTAGCGATGTGTGAGGCCGGCTACGCCGACCAGCTGATGCTCGGCATGGACGCCGCCCGCCGCTCGTACTGGGTCGCCCACGGCGGCGGCCCGGGCATGAGCTACCTGCTCACCACCTTCTCGGCGATGCTGCGCGACGCGGGGCTGACCGACGAACACCTCCGGGCTTTCTTCGTCGACAACCCCCGGCGGGCTTATGCCTTCGGGCCAGTGGGTTCATAGGCTTTGTGGGGGACCGGATCGGGTGTCGTTTTTCTTGATAATGGGGCTCAGTTTTGAGCCACCCCTTGCCGTCCGCGTGAGATCTGACGAACGTCTGCGTTGCCTATGCGGCCGAAGATGTTTTCGGGGTTGATGAAACCCGAGCTGTTGCCGTACGCCACGTTGGCGACCCGGGAATCGTTGACGAAAGACGTGCTGTTGTCGTTGAACACAATGGTGCCCTCCCAGCCGTCGGGCTCCGGGTCCCAGAGGCTGTTGTGGGTATCGGGGGCGCCGGGTTGCACGCTGCCGGGGACGGGCCCGAGGAGGCGGTCGCTGGCGATGATGGCACGTGAATTAAGGTTCAACGACCACTCCTGCAACCGGATGAACGCGGTCGCGTTGGGCCCTTCGGAGCCGCCCTGGTTGATCAGCTCCGGGAGGGCGTAAGAGAAAAAGTTCTGGTTTTCGTTGAGCTCGGCTCCGTAGACAGCCACGGGGTCGGGGACCCATTCGGTGCGGCCGGTGCTGAGCTCGGCCGGCGAGATGAGGTATTCGGGAGTGACAAAGTTTTTTTCGAGAAGCAACGCGAAGCGAGCGTTCACGTGAGCGCCGATCCGCGCCGCTTCGGCGGCGAAAGGCACGGTGTAGGTTTCGACGTCGGCGTCGTCGACAAAAGCGTCGGCGGAATTACGGGAGATGGTGACGACGCCGGGGTAGAGCTCGTCGTTCTCACCCGCCCAAGCGACACAGGCCTGATGGATACCGCGGAGTTGGGTGCTGTTGCGAAGTTGCCGGGCGGTCGTTCGGGCGGCGGACAAAGCCGGCAGCAGCAGCCCGATGAGTAGGGCGATGATGCTGATCACGACCAGGAGCTCGATGAGGGTAAACCCAACGCTCGCCCGTTTCGCGTTTTTTGCGGAGGAGGGGGGATGAAAGCCCGCCAAACACACATATTTGTGGTCATAGTGATTCATTTGATTCGCATTCGGTAAAAAACGGGGGAGAGTCAAGGCGGTGGAGGTGAATCGGAAGTGGGGTTAAGTTGTTTTTTAAATTCAATTTACAATCAATTTATTTCGTCAACCGTCTTCCTGTATCCGAAAAAACAAATATTTGTGGTTGACGATCACGTTCGTTTGTATAACAGGTTACACAAA
>JBCBSA010000223.1:0-5134 GCA_039819425.1 Planctomycetota bacterium | reverse complement strand
GAGCAAACTCGAGCCGGCGCTGCGGCAGTTGCTCGGCCGGCACTGACCGCCTATCAACCTTCATGCCCGAACCCGCCACGATCGTCTGGTTCCGTCAGGACCTTCGGCTCGCCGACAACCCCGCGTTGTCGGCCGCGGCCGATCGGGGCGGGCCGGTGATCCCGGTCTACGTCTGGGCACCCGACGAGGAAGGCGACTGGGCCCCGGGCGGGGCGCAGCGGTGGTGGCTGCACCACTCACTGAAATCGTTGGCCGATTCACTGGAGTCGCTCGGGTCGCGGCTGATCCTCCGGGAGGGGCCGACTCGGGACGCACTCGACGACCTGGTTACGAAGACGGGCGCAGACGCGGTCTACTGGAACCGGCGGTACGAACCGGCCGTGATGGAGCGGGATAAATCGATCAAGTCCTGGCTGCGCAACGACCGCGGCGTGACGGCCAACAGCTTCAACAGCAACCTGCTCTTCGAGCCCTGGCAGGTGCAGACCCAGAGCGGCGGGCCGTACAAGGTCTACACCCCGTTCTGGCGGATGACCCAGAAGATGCCCGAGCCCGACGCACCGATCGCCGCACCGGACAAGCTCACCGCTCCCGACTCGTGGCCGCAGTCGGCCAAGCTCGACACCCTCGGCCTCGAACCTACTCGTGGCTGGAAGGACGGCCTCGCCGCCGTCTGGACCCCCGGCGAAGCCGAGGTCCGCAAACGCCTCGACGCGTTTCTCGACGGCCCGATCACCGACTACCAGGACGAACGCAACTTCCCCGACCGCGAGGGCACGTCCCGCCTGTCTCCCCATCTACACCACGGCGAGATCGGCCCGCGCCAGGCCTACCAGGCCGCCCGCCGCTACATGACCGACGGCCGACGCAACCTCTCCAAAGACGACAAGAAACAAGTCGAAACCTTCATCAAAGAGATCTACTGGCGCGAGTTCGCCTACCACGTGCTGTACCACTACCCCGACACGCCGCACGAGCCGCTTCAGGAAAAGTTCAGCAAGTTTCCCTGGGAGCAGGACGCCGACCAACTCAAGCGGTGGCAGAAAGGCCAAACAGGCTATCCCATCGTCGACGCGGGCATGCGTCAGCTCTACGCCACGGGCTGGATGCACAACCGGGTGCGGATGATCGTCGCCTCGTTCCTCGTGAAGGATTTATTGATCTCGTGGGAAGAGGGGGCGGCGTGGTTCTGGGACACGCTGGTCGACGCGGACCTGGCGAGTAACACGCTGGGCTGGCAGTGGGCCGGCGGCTGCGGCGCGGACGCGGCGCCGTACTTCCGTATCTTCAACCCGGTTCTCCAGGGCGAGAAGTTCGACAAGGACGGCGGGTACGTGCGCGAGTGGGTACCGGAGATCGCGGAGCTGCCGAACAAGTGGCTGCACCGGCCGTGGGAGGCGAGCGAGAGCGTGCTGAAGCAAGCGGGCGTTGTCCTCGGCAAGACTTACCCCGAACCCGTCGTCGATCATAAGCAGGCGCGTGAATCTGCCCTCTCCGCATTGGGCGCGATCAAAGACTGACACGCGGACGCCAGGCGCAATCACTCCACGAGGATAACGGGCAGCGCGTCAGGATCGGCCGGCACCGCCGCGGGCGCGTCCGGGCCGGGGGCGATCGGGAAGGGGGCATCCAGCGGCTGGGTGGCGATAGCCAGGTCGAAGCGCGGGGCGGCGGGCTCCACATCGGGCAGCGGCACGTCGCGGACCACCACCGGTACGTCGATCTCCCGGGCACCGCGGTACAGCTTGATCACGAGGGCCGCGCCGTCGGGCGGCTCGATCGCGAAGCGCTGGGTCGTCGCGTTGTTGCGGGTGGATGCCCCGCGCCGCTGGGCGCTGAGCTCACCGCCCATGGCGGTGGTGAAGGCGACCTCCTGGATCAGCGGCTGGAGGTCGGAGGGGTGAGTCAGTTCGATCTGGCCGGTGCGGCCGCCGGCCCCGGGCACGCCGCGGAGCGACATCGTGGCGTCCCCCATGTCGACGACGCGGAACCGCTTGCCGAGGTAGTCGGACAGGGGGGCGAGGCGGATGACGCGTTCGTCGCCCTCGGCGACCCGGAGCGTCACGGTGCCGCGGAGTTCTTCGAGGTGGCGGGCCGGACGCTGGGGGGCGGGCAGGTTGAGGTGGAGGTCGAAAGAGGGTGGACCGGTCTGTCGGCGGTCGCGTCGGATCGGCTGCGTGTGGCCGCGGCGGGCGTTGGCGGGGATGTCGAGCGTCTCGCCCGCCGAGGTGACGGCCGACTCCCAGGTCAGGTCGCGGTAGGCCAGCAGCGGCGGCTCGCCGTCGTAGGTGCAGCGGAGGCGGGCGTTGAGCTGGTCCGTCTGGTTGGTGGGCTCGCCGTTTTCGTCGAAACTGATCGAGCGGTTGATCGTCAGGTGGGTCGGCACCACGCGGAGCGCGATCTCGGATTCCGACGCGCCGTCGGCTTTGGCTGGCTCGGCCTCGGGGGCGTTTCCGGGGGCGGAGTGCGCTTCGAGGGGAAGGCCCAGCGTCGCGGTCATCGCTATGACCCACATCAACCGGAAACGAGCGGCGGCATTCATCGGTAACTCCATAGAAATCGCGAAACCCGTCGTTACCGGTACGACGCCGAGGCGGGGCGAGGTCGGTCTAACCTCCGGCCGGAGCCTAGCATGGAACATGGTAGACCATGCAAAGGCGCGATATGCAGCCCCGCGATGGATGGGGCTCGTGCTGTGGGCCGCGGCGGGCTACAACCTGCTGTGGGGCGGTTGGGTCGTGCTGTTCCCGAGCCACTATTTCGACCTGGTCGGGATGGCCCGGCCGGTGCACCCCTCGATCTGGCAGTGCGTCGGCATGATCGTGGGCGTCTACGGCCTCGGCTACGCCATCGCCGCGACGAACCCGCTGCGGCACTGGCCGATCGTTCTGGTGGGGCTGCTGGGCAAGGTGTTCGGGCCGATCGGCTACGTCGACGGGGCGTTCGTCCGCGGCACGCTTGACCCGGCGTTCGGCTGGACGATCCCGACGAACGACCTGGTGTGGTGGGTTCCGTTCGCGATGATCCTGTGGGCGGCGTTCCGGGCGGCGCAGGGCGAAGAGCACGAGTCGAAGCCGCTCGGGCGAGCCGAGACCGCGGCGCTGTTGAACGCCACGGCGACGCAACCCGGGGACGAAACGCTGGGCGAGCTGTCGCGGCGGGGGCCGGTGCTGTTGATGCTGGTTCGCCACTTCGGCTGCACCCTGTGCCGGCGGGATCTGGCGGACCTGGCCACGCGACTCGACGACTTGCGGCAACGCGGCGTGACGCCGGTGGTTGCGCATCAATCGGAAGAAGATCGCGGCCGAGCGATCTTGGACGCGTTTGGCTTGGACAGCGTGCGGCAGGTCTCGGACCCGGACCGGAGGCTGTACCGCGGCCTCGGCCTGCCGCGTGGCACATTCCAGCAGTTGTTCGGCTTGCGTAGTTTCGTCGCCGCGGCCCGGGCGGTGCGGCATGGCGTCGGCCGACCCGAGGGCGACGGCTTCCAGATGCCCGGCACATTCCTGCTGCGCGACGGGCGGGTCGTGAAGGCTCACGAACACGTGCACGCCGGGGACAGGGTTAACCTATGCTGTTTCGCCGAGGCTTCATCTACCCCTGGCACCGACGCGGCTTTGGCGAGCCGTAAACCGACGGCGGCTTCCGTATGACCGCGGCGACCTCCCTCGCCCCCGCATTCGAGCAAGGCGAAGGCCGTGTTCGTGGTCGCGTGGATTTCTCGCGTGATGCAAACGCTTTTGTGCTGCAAGCCGAGCAGTGGCTGCCGGCCACGCCCGACGCGGTGTGGTCGTTTGTATCGGACTGTCGCCACATGAACCACGTGATCCCGCCGTTCATCCGGTTCGAGGTCACCGGCTGGAACGGCAGGCCGGCCGCACAGCACGACGCCCCGCCGCCACCCGTCGCCGAGGGCGGCGCCTACGACTACCGCCTTCACCTCCACGGCATCGGCGTGCGCTGGCGGACGCTGGTTACCGAAGCCGAAGCGCCGAATCGATTCGTCGATGAACAGGCCCGCGGGCCCTACGCCTTTTTCTCTCACGAACACACCTTCCAAGCGTCCGACGGCGGGACGCTCACCCGCGACGTGATCCGATATCGGCCGCCCGGCGGACCGTTGGCTCCGTTGATCGACCGGCTATCGGTGAGACGCGACCTGCGCCGGCTCTTCACGCACCGCCACGCCCGCCTGGCCGAACTCTTCGCCGACGGGGGCGAGCCGGCTCGGCTTCTCGATACGGATCCAAAGCGACCGACCTCGTAGACTGATTCCATGCCGATCACGAATCTGCTTCTGCTGGTGCACGCGGCGGCGACGCTGGTCATGGTCGGGGTGATCTGGTTCGTGCAGGTCGTGCACTACCCGCTGTTCGACGGGGTCGGCAGTGAGGGCTTCGCCGACTACGAGCGGCGGCACGGGGCGCAGACGACCTGGGTCGTGATGCCGGCGATGTTGCTCGAACTCCTGACCGCGGCGTGGCTGGTGTTGCAGCGGCCGGCGGGCGTGCCGGCGTGGATGGTGTGGGGTGGGTTGGCGTTGGTGGTGTTCCTGTGGGCGGTGACGTTTTTCGTTTCCGTGCCGCAGCACACGAAGTTGGCGGGTGGCTTCGACGCCCGGGTGCACCGGGTCCTCACCGACACCAACTGGCTGCGGACCGCGGCGTGGTCGGTGCGGGGGGTATTAGCGTTGTGGATGGTCGGCTGCGTGATGCGGGGGCGGCCGTGAGCGGATCGACCGGTGAGCGGCTGATCGAGCCGGCGGACCGGGGGCTGTACTGCGCGGCAGGAGACTTCTACATCGACCCTTGGCGGCCGGTGGACCGGGCGGTGGTCACCCACGCCCACGCCGACCACGCCTCGCCCGGCAGCCGACGCTACCTCTGTTCCGAGATCGGCGTCGAAGTGCTCCGGCCACGTGTCCACACCGGGGCGTCGATCGAGGGGCTGGCCTACGGCGAACCGACCACGATCAACGGCGTCACGGTGTCGCTGCACCCCGCGGGCCACTTGCTGGGCTCGGCTCAGGTGCGTGTCGAATCCCGGGGGCGGGTCGAGGTCGTCACCGGCGACTACAAGACCCGGGCCGACGCGACGTGCGAGCCGTTCGTGCCGGTGCCCTGCCACCGCCTGA
>JBCBSA010000222.1:0-5173 GCA_039819425.1 Planctomycetota bacterium | reverse complement strand
CTGTCCTACGACCCGATCTCGCAGAAGACGACCGGCCCGTCGCTGGGTCAGGACAACCTCGAAAAAGGCCTGCGCGCCTGCATCACGGCGTTGATCGTCGTCGGCATCTTCATGGCCTTGTACTACCTGTTCGCCGGGCTGGTCGCCGACTTCGCGCTGGTGGCGAACATGGTGATCATCCTGGGGATCATGTCGCTGATCGAGGCGACATTCACGCTGCCGGGCATCGCCGGGCTGGTGCTGACGATCGGCATGGCGGTGGACGCGAACGTGCTGATCTTCGAGCGGATCCGTGAGGAGACGGACAACAAGGCGGACCTGCCCACGGCCGTGCGCCTCGGTTTCGGCAAGGCGCTGTCGACGATCCTCGACGCGAACATCACGACGCTCATCACGTGCGTCGTGCTGGGCTACACGGCCACGGCCGAGGTCAAGGGGTTCGCGGTCGTGCTGGGCATCGGGATCCTCGCGACGCTGTTCACGGCGTTGTTCTCGACGCGGGTGCTGATCGACCTGTACCTGATCGTGTTCAAGGCCAAGTCGCTGCCGATGCTGCCGACGCTGGTGCCGGGGCTGAAGGCGTTGTTGTCGCCGAACGTGAACTGGATCGGGCTGCGGAAGCTGTTCCTGCCGGTGAGCGTGGTGCTGATCGTGGCGGGGCTGACGATGGCGTTCAGCCGGGGGGCGGACATGCTGGACATCGAGTTCCGGTCGGGGACGGAGGTGACGTTCGAGCTGGCCGAGGGCGAGTCGCTGCCGATCGACGAGGTGCGGGCGCGGCTGGCCGGTTTCGCCGGGTCGGCCGAGGCGTCGGCGATCGACGCGGACGTGCGGGCGCAGATCGAACGGATCTCGGCCGAGAACGAGCGGATCGAGGGCGACGACACGCCGCTGCCGACGCGGCCGGACTGGGCCTTGCTTGAGGAAGCGCAGGTCGTCACGGTCGGGGAGCCGGCCGCGGACGGCGGGGCGACCGGGTTCAGCGTGGCGACCTTGATCGAGAACTCGTCGGCGGTGAGCGACGCGGTCAAGGCGCTGTTCCGCGACGAATTGGACGTGACCGAGACGATCGACTTCGCCGGGGCGGGGTTGGGTGTCGGCCAGGCCAAGGGGATCGTCGAGCCGGTGCTGGGCGGGTCGCTGTACCGCGGGGCGCTGGGCCGGCAGTTCTCGGCCGAGGACCCGGACGTGCAGGACTTCGTCGGCGGGGTGGCGGTGCTCTTGGAAGACGTGTCGCCGGCGGTGAGCGTGGAGGACGTGAGCGAGCGGATCACGCGGATGCGGCGGCAGCCGGACTTTGAGCTCCTGGGCTCGCGGCCGTTCGCGGTGTTCGGGTTGGAGCGGGCCGGGACGACGGCGGACGGCGAGCCGAGCTACTCGGCGTTGGCCGTGGTGGTGCGCGACACCGAGACGAACTACGCCGAGGACCGCAGCGACTTCACCAACGCCCAGGGCCTGGCGGCGACCGAGTGGAGCCTGGTGCAGGCGGCGCTGGAGCGGGACACGTCGCTGGCGAGCGTGAGCAACTTCTCCAGCCAGGTCTCGGGCACGATGAAGCAGCAGGCGATCGTGGCGATGGCGCTGTCGCTCCTGGCGGTGGTCGGCTACATCTGGCTGCGGTTCGGGAGCCTGCGTTACGGGCTGGCGGCGATCGCGGCGCTGGTGCACGACGTGTCGATCACGCTGGGCATCCTGGCGATCTGCGGGACCCTCTCGGCGGTGCCGGGGTTCGAGGCGCTGCTGTTGGACGACTTCAAGATCAACCTGGCGCTGGTCGCGGCGTTGTTGACGATCGTGGGCTATTCGCTGAACGACACGATCGTGGTGTTCGACCGGATCCGCGAGAACCGGGGGCGGCTCTCCCGGGCGACGCCGGCGATCGTGAACGACTCGATCAACCAGACGGTGAGCCGGACGGTGCTGACGTCGGGGACGACGCTGATCGCGGTGCTGACGCTGTACGTGCTGGGCGGGCCGGGCGTGCACGGGTTCGCGTTCGCGATGATCGTGGGGGTCTTGGTGGGGACGTACTCGTCGATCGCGATCGCGGCGCCGATCCTTTTGGTGGGCGACCGGTCGGAGGTGACGGTGCTGGACGACGACCCGGACGCGAGTTCGCCGGGGACGACCGGGACGCCGGCACCGGTGGCGGGCTGACCGCCCCCGCAAGACAAGGGCGTTGGGCGTGGGCGATAGCCGGGGATCAACGATCCCCGGTGGCCGCGGGTAGCGGAAACGCCGCGGCGACCGGCGATCGCTGATCGTTGGCTTTGCGCTACGGGGAAAAGTTGAGGTGGGGGTCGGTCAGAACATCGCGCACGCCGCGCCGGTGCCGGCGACGAACTCGTTCCAGCTGGCGATGCTCCAGTCGACGCCGGCGATCGGGCTGACGGGGAAGTGGTGGGGCGTGGCGGGGATGGGGGGGAAGTCGAGGGCGGGGGGCAGGGGGGCGGGCTCGCAGACCGGGGGGACGGGCCCGCCGTCGTCGGCGTGGTCGAGGGTGAAGCCCACGGCGTCGCCGCGCTGGTCGCGGAACCAGCCGTCTTCGTAGAAGCCCAGCAGCTTGCCGCGGAAGCTGTAGACGGCCCCGTCGTCGAAGAACGCGACCCACCGGCCGCACATGTCGTACAGCACCTCGTCCTGGATCCAGGCGAGGACGGTGCCGCATCGGCCGTACACGGGTTGCATGTCGTCTAACGAAGTCAACGGGTTCCCCTGTCGTGGCGTGATCGGGTCGGCCGGATCGGCGGCGCTACCCCAACTCTGCCACACCCCGTTACTTCGGCAAGTTTTTCGGTCGAGTTGGGGGTTAATCCGCACGGTATCGGGTCGGGTACACATCGAAGCGCAGCCCGCGGCCGGCGTGGGAGACGGCCGGGGTCTGGCCGGCGAGGAACGGGGCGTGGCGAGGACGTTTGACGACGACGCGCCGCGTGGCGGCCGCGGCGGCGAAGGGGAACAGGGCGTCGGCGTCGGGGTCGTCGCCGGCGAGGAGGCGGAGGAGGCGGAGGGGCTTGCGTTCGGTGGTTTTCCGCTTGGCGTGGCCGGGGAACATCGGGTCGAGCAGGACGACGTCGAACCCCGGCGGCGGGTCACCGGATGGGGCAAGGAACTCGGCGGCGTCGGTGCGGCTCAGGAGGGTGATGCGGTCTGCGACGTCTGGGGCGGCGGTGCGGGCGCGGTCGAGGCCGTCGGCGAGGAGGGCGTGGACGACGGGGTGGCGTTCGGCGGCGGTGACGCGGCAGCCGGCGGCGGCGAGCAGCCAGGCGTCTTCGCCCAGCCCGGCGGTGGCGTCGAAGACGTGGGGCGGCGGGGCGGCGGGATTGCCGGGGGGGCGGCGGCCGAGGCCCACGGCTTTGTGCAGCGGCGATTTTTTGGACCGGCCCGAGGCGCTGCGGGTGTCGAGGGCGTGCGGCTCGGCGACCAGGCCGCGGCCGCCGGCGAGGGGATGGCCGGGGTCGGTGACCCGGAACTCGAGCCGATCCGGGGTGACCGTGAGCCGCAGCGGGCGGGGGTCGCCGAACCGCTTGGCGACCCCCACGCCCAGTCGATCCGCCAGGGCCTGGGCCCGCTCACGCGGCACGGGGGGCTCGTAGCCGACGGCCAGCGTGTCGGCCGTGACCGGGTTCGGGGCGGGCGGCACGGCGGGGGCGGGCGGGGTCATGGGCGGATCGATTGCTTTGGGGTGAGCGATGTTTTGTGATCACCGGCTGGAATATCTGAAAGGCCGTCGGGTTTAGCGTTTGAGGAAAGGGTTCCCAACATTTGACGTTTTGAACGTTTTTTCTTGGCTGAAGTTTGGTACGTCCCTATAATTTAGACGATAGGCAATTTCCCCACCCCAAAGCCAGGCACAGCAAACCAGATCCAGGATTCAAGGACGGATGTTTCGAAAGGATGCTCGAATGGCCGGTATCACGACTGTTTCTCCCGGGTCGGCGCCCGTCTCGGATTGGGCTCAACCACCTCGCCAGCGTTTCGAGACCGACGAGTCGGTGAGGTGGGATTTGATTCGGCGGATGCGTGGGCGGATCGCCGATGACGCCCTGGTTACCCCCGAAAACTGGGACGTGGCCCTGGATCGGCTGCTCGACGACCTCGGCTTGCCCGACGCGACGGCGGTGGAAGCCCGGCCGGCCGGCGCCGCACAACCCTAAACCCAATCAGTCTCGCTGACCGCTCTCGGCCTCGGCGACCTGGCGTTCGTAGCGCTCCCGGTTCGTCCGCCCGTCCATGAGCACCAGCACGCGGTCGCGGTGCTCGGGCGGGATGTGTTGGTCCAGGGCTTTGCGGACCAGCCCGATGTGCGAACGGCGGGACAGGTGCGTCAGGATCACGGCCTCGGCGGTGCTGCGTTCCAGGAGGTCGATGACGTGGTCGAGGTGCAGGTGCTTGCCGATGCCCGCCCGCTTGCGTTGACCGGCCTCGACGAAGGTGCACTCGGTGATGAGGACCTTGGCGTTGAGCACGTCGTCGCGTTCGAAGTGCTTGCCCCAGGCGGTGTCGCCGGTGTAGGAGACCAGGGGGATCATGAGGGTCTGGCTGATCTCCTCGCCTTTTTTCTTGAGTTCGACCAGGCGTTCCTGCGGGAGGCCGACGAACTCTTCCTTGAGTTTGCTGCGTTGTTCCAGGAGGGTGTAGCCGAGCGACGGGACGGTGTGGACGGTTTCGAAGGCGCGGAGGAAGTGGTTGTTTTTGACTTCCTGTTGTTCTTCGGGCTCGAGGGCGATCAGTTCGTAGGGGGTGCGTTGGCCCTCGATATCGACCCAGGCCTCCATGAGGCGGTGGATGGGCATGGCCAGGGGCTTGGGCACGATCATCTTGCCGGTGCCCATGCCCTGGAAGACGCGTTGGGAGAAGTAGTAGGAGATGGCGGCGGCGTGGTCCATGTGGCCGTGGGTGAGGGCGACGTAGTTGGACGACAGGGCGGCGCGGGGGCAGAGCCCGACGTCGAAGGCGATGTCGAACTCGGGGAGGTGGACGCAGGACTCTTCGCCGGCGATGGAGATGCCCTCGACGCGGAAGGGCGGGACGTACAGGAACCCGAGCTGCGGGCGGCGGGGCGGTTCTTTGGGGAGCATGGCGGGGTTTCGGGCTTTCGTGGGCCAGCGGGGGTGGGGGAGCCGGGCGACGCGAGGCTGGCCCCGGCTCCGCGGGGGCGGGTCCGTGAAAG
>JBCBSA010000221.1:0-5173 GCA_039819425.1 Planctomycetota bacterium | reverse complement strand
GACTTGCCGCCCTTGGCGGATTTGCCGCCCCCGGAATTGCCGCCGCCGCCCTCGTCGCCGCCGGTGGCTTCTTCGGGCTCGACGCCGGCGCCAAGAAGGTTGAGGACTTCCTCGCGGACGTCGTCGAGCTTGAGGCCGAGGTTCATCAGGACCTGCGCGGCGACGCCTTCGTGTTCACGGAGGAGTCCGAGCAAGAGGTGTTCGGTGCCAACGTAGTTGTGGTTGAGATTGCGAGCCTCTTCGATCGCATACTCGATGACCTTCTTGGCCCGCGGGGTCTGGGGCAGCTTGCCCATGGTGACCATGTCGGGGCCGGACTTGACGAGCTTCTCGACTTCGAGGCGAACCTTGCGGAGGTCGACGTCGAGGTTCTTGAGGACGTTGGCACCGACACCCGAGCCTTCTTTGACGAGGCCCAGGAGGATGTGCTCGGTGCCGATGTATTCGTGGTTGAACCGCTGGGCTTCTTGGTTGGCCAGGGCCATGACCTTGCGGGCGCGGTCGGTGAAGCGTTCGAACATGGGGTGTCCCTTCGGCTAGCTTAGTTGCAGCGTATTGTAGCGCCGTAACGGAGTCTTGTGCCCGTCGTAGCGTGGCTTACGACGACGCGTAACCCCATACCAGTTGCAATCCCTGTGCCGAAGGTGGCGGCGGAGGGGTGCGGTGCGGGGGCCTTTGCGGGTTCTATCGGCCAATACGGGGTGTTGTCGCAAGAGTCAGTGGTGGGCGGAGTGCCGATCGGGGCGGGCGACGCCCAAACCCCTGACGGAACGGCAGGCCGATTTTCAGGGACGGGATCAGTCCGAGAGGTCGGCGGTGAGTTCGGCATCGGATTTGTGGCCGATATCCGGATCCGGGGCCCGACTGGGTAGCGGCGAGTATTGCTCGAGGTAAGCCACCAGGGCGGCGACCTGCTCGGCTTCGAGGTATTGGTAGTTGGCCATCTGCTGTGGGTAGCCGGCGACGACAACCTCGCGGGGGTTGAGGATCGAGCGCACAAGGTAGCCGCGGTCGCGGTCGATTTTGGTGCCGTCGATGAGGGTGGCCCGGGTGGTGTAGAGATTTCGCAGGCGGGGGGCGCCGTGGGTGGGGCCCTCGACGACGTGGCAGTTCTTGCAGCTCTCGACGATGAAGAGGCGGCGGCCGGTATCGACGAACTCGGCCTGCTGGGCGTCGGTGCGGGGCTGGGCCAGCACGGCCAGCACGTCCGCTTCGGTGGCGAAGTTCGGCGGGTCGCAGCCGATCAGAGCCACGGCCGCGCAGGACAGCAACGCCGCCAAGCCCACGAGTTGGAGCCGTCTCCGGACCATGGGTGAATTTTAGAAGCCTGCCGTCGTGGCGTCCGCTTTGTCCGCCGCGCCGCCGACTGCTACCTTGTTCGGCTACGCCTCGCGTGCCCGCCGCACGCCAACCCCCTCAGGAGATCAGGCCCATGGGACTCATGGACGGAAAGAAGGGCATCGTCTTCGGCATCGCCAACGAACGCTCCTACGCCTACTTCATCGCCAAGCAGCTCGCCGCTCAGGGCGCGAAGCTCGGCTTCACCTACCTGCCGATCGGCAAGATGGAGCACCGCGTCCGCAAGGCCGCCGAGGGGTTGGGCATCGAAGACCCCTGGCTGGTGCCGTGCGACGCGAACGACGACGAGTCGCTGGACCGGGTCTTCGCCGACTGGCAGCGGGACGAGGCCACGCTGGACTTCGTGGTGCACTCCATCGCGTTCGCGGACAAGGAGTACCTCAAGCCGGACATGTTCCACCAGACGCCGCGGGAGGTCTACACCAACGCGATCGACACCTCGGCGTATACGCTGCTGGCGATGGCCCAGCGGGCCAAACCGCTTATGGAAGCCGCGGGCGGCGGCAGCATCATCAACATGTCGTATTACGGCGGCGAAAAGGTCACGCCCGGCTACAACGTCATGGGTATCGCCAAGGCCTGTCTCGAACACACGACGCGCTACCTGGCCTACGAGCTGGGCAAGCCGGAGCGGAACATCCGCGTGAATTGCATCTCGGCGGGGCCCTTTAAAACCTTGGCCGGTTCCGGGGTCGGCGGGATGGACCAGATGATCAAGTGGCAGGAACACGTCAGCTCGATGAAGCGGGCGAACACCGGCGACGAGGTCGGCGACACCGCGGTGTACCTTTTGTCCGACCTGTCTTCCGGGGTGACGGGCGAGACGATCCACGTCGACTGCGGGTTCTCGATCGTCGGCGTGCCGGAGGGGCACGACGGGTGATCCGCCGTTCGACCCGTGAAGACACGCAGGGCCTGCTGGCCGTGGCCGAGGCGGCGGGGTTGTTCGAGCCGCACGAGCTCGAGGTGCTGACGGGCATGTTGGCCGAGCACTTCGACGCGCCGGACGACGCGGCGGTCTGGCTGACCGACGACGAGCCGGGGCGTGGACCCGTGGGGGTGGCGTACGTTGCGCCGGAACGGATGGCCGAGGGGACGTGGAACCTGCTGCTGATCGCGGTGCATCCCAAGCTGCAGAAGAGTGGTCGGGGCGCAGCGATGCTGCGGCACGTCGAGGAGATGCTGGCCGAGCAGGGCGAGCGGTTGCTGCTGGTCGAGACGCTCGGGCTCGACGATTTCGAGTACGTCCGCCGGTTCTACCGCAAGCACGGGTACGAGCAGGAGGCGCGCATCCGCGAGTACTACGCGGCCGGGGCGGACAAGATCGTGTTCCGCAAGTCGCTGGCCTAGGTCAACGACCTACACCGATCCGCGGATTGAGGAACTTCGGTTCGCGTGGCGGCGTACAGTGCGACGATGGATCGACGATGGGCTTGGATCAAGAGCGGGGTGGTGCTGGCGTTCGTCTGGTTGATAGTGGCCGCGGGGACGGCCTGGTTGAACGCGGTCGAGACGACGCCGGCGACGGTGGTGGCGTTTGTCGAGGAGACGCCGTGGGACGCGTTGGCGGGCGAGGCGAGCGCGTCGGCGGTCGGTGAGTTGGCGGAGAAGGTCAACGCGTTGCCGCCGGAAGATCGATTGAATGCCGAGGTGTTCGCCGCGGTGCGGGGGTGGTTCGAGTCGCAGAGCCCCGAGGCGCGGCAGCGGTACCTCGAGCAGACGCTGCCGCGGGGGTTGGAGCAGATGATCGCGGCGGTGAACGCGATGGAACCGGAGCAGCGGCGGGCGCTGATCGAAGAGGCCTCATCTCGGCTCGAAGCGTTGGAGGGGGTGGCGTTGCCCGAACTCGATCCCGAGGAGTTCGACGCGTTGTTGCAGCAGGGCGTCGGGACGTTTCTGCGTGAGGCGAGCCCGGAGACGAAGCTGGATCTATTGCCGTTGATCCAGCGGATGCAGGACCAGTTGCGGGAGACCCGCTCTTGAGTGGCGAGCCGGCGATCGTGGTCGAAGGGGTGAGCAAGCGCTTCGGCGGTCGCCCCGCGGTGGAAGACCTGTCGCTGGAGGTGGAGGCGGGGTCGATCTTCGGGCTGCTCGGGCACAACGGGGCGGGCAAGAGCACGACGCTGGGGATGCTGCTGGGGCAGGTGTACCCGGACCGTGGGAGGGTTCGCGTGAACGGGGCGGACGTGTTTTCGGATCGGCGGGGGGCGCTGAGCGAGGTGGGGGCGATCTTCGAGTCGCCGTGTTTCTACGACTACCTGTCGGGGATGCGGAACGTGCGGGGGTTCGCGGCGCTGACGGGGTCGGTCCCCCGGAAGCGGATCGACGAGGTGGTGGAGTTGGTGGGGCTGGGCGAGCGGGTCCACGACAAGGTGAGCACGTATTCGCACGGGATGCGGCAGCGGCTGGCGCTGGCCCAGGCTTTATTGCCCGGACCGAAAGTTTTGCTGCTCGACGAGCCGACGGATGGGCTCGACCCGGAGGGGATCGCCGAGTTCCGGGAGACGGTGCGACGGCTGAACCGGCAGCGGGGGCTGACGATCCTTTTCAGTTCGCACCTGTTGTCGGAGGTCGAGAAGCTGTGCGACCGCGTGGCGGTGCTGCACGGGGGGCGGAAAGTCTTCGACGGTGTTTGGAGCGAAGTCGGACACGGCGGTGATCGGCTTGAGCTGGAATGCGACCGCCGCGACGAGGCGCTACGCGGGCTCGCCGAGGCGAAGCTGATCGACCCCGCGGCTTCGGCCAACGGTTTGCTTGTCTTGGCTTCCGGGGGCGAAACCGAGACCGCCGCGGTGAACCGTTGGCTGGTCGAGCACGGCCACGCGGTGTCGCGGATCGGGCGGGTGCGGTGGACGCTCGAGGATTTCTACCTGGAGACGATCGGAGCGGACGCGTGAGCTTGTGGCTGCATCAACTCGGCCACGAGCTGGTCAAGCTCTTCGCCCGGCGGCGGACGTACATCGGGTTCGCCGCGTTTGTCGTGCTGCAGGTTGCGATCGTTGCGCTCTTGCAGCACCCGCGGGCGCAGGACGAAGTGGGCGGTCTGTTGGAACAGAACGGCCTGGCATTTGAGGAGTACTACAACGGGCTGACGCTGGCGATCGCGACGATCGCGTTCTCGTTCACGTTTCTCGGCGGGCTGTACGTCGCGCTGGTGGCGGGCGACATCGTGGCGAAAGAGGTCGAGGACGGCACGATGCGGATGGTGCTGGCCCGGCCGATCGGGCGGACGCGGCTCCTGATGGTCAAGCTGACGGCCTGCGTGATCTACACGGTGTCGCTGGTGCTGTTCCTGGGGGTGACGGCGCTGGCGTTCGCCACGGCGTACCGCGGCGGGCTCGGCAAGCTGTTCATCTTCATCGACCCGGAGAACCTGTTTGCGTTTTACGACACGGGCGAGGGGCTGTGGCGGTACGCGCGGAGCGTGGTGTGCCTGGCGTACGGGACGCTGACGGTGGCGGCGCTGGCGTTCATGTTTTCGTGCTTCCGCGTCAAGCCGGCGGCGGCGACGATCCTGACGCTTTCGGTGTTTTTCATCGACGTGGTGCTGACGAACATGCCGGCGTTCTTCGGGATCCGGCACTGGTTTATGAGTTACCACATCGGGTTCTGGGTGCGGACGTACCACGAGGTCGAGCCGTGGCCGGCGATCGGGCGGAGCGCGTTGTACCTGGCGGGGCTGTCGACGACGTTCGTGGTGGTGGGGGTAACACGGTTCGGGGTGCGGGACCTGAAAGGATGAATCGAAACGCTTGGATGGGTGCTGCAATAAACTGAGCCCATGAACGAAGCGTCGTCTTCGGTGCGGAGGGCT